>JANXVV010000627.1 GCA_025351525.1 Humisphaera sp.
ATTACGTCAATAACAGTTACCGCATGAAGATCGGTCTGATGTGGCAGGGAATTCGCGAGCATTTCGCCCGCGTCAGCACGAATCTGGCCGAGAATATCACGGGCATGCGCGTCGTCGCGGCGTTCGATCGGCAGTCGGCCAACCTCGCGACATTTAATCATCTGCAGAACACCAACACCCTGAACAACATCGAAGCCGGCCGGGTGAACGGCGTGTTTCAACCGCTGCTCGAACTGATCCGCTTCATCGGCAAAATCATTATCCTGACCTTTGGCGCATACCTGATCGTCCGAGGCCGCATCGCGCAGGTGGGCGGCGTGGTGGCGGCGTACTTGTACTGGGATTGGTTCATGAATCCGATCATCAACTTCGGAAACTTCTCCAATCAGATGATGATGGCGATGGCCGGTGCCGAACGAATTTTCGCTCTGCTCGATCGGCAGCCGGATGTGTTCGATCTTCCCGACGCGCTGCCGTTACCGCGCATCGAAGGGACGGTCGTTTTCGATCACGTCACGTTTGGGTACGTGCCCGATCGACCGGTACTGCACGATATTTGCTTCGAGGCCCGGCCCGGCCAAACCATCGCGCTCGTCGGCGCCACCGGCAGCGGCAAGAGCAGCATCGTGTCGCTCATCGCGCGGTTTTATCAACCGCAGCAGGGGCGCGTGCTGGTGGATGGGCATGACATCCGCCATGTGGTCGGTGAAACGCTCAATCGGCAGACGGGCCTGGTTTTGCAGATCAACTATCTTTTCAGCGGCACGGTGATGGAGAACATCCGCTATGCAAAAGACGGCAGCACGGATGATGACGTGATGGCCGCCGCACGCGCGATCGGTTCTTACGACGCGATTCTTTCGTTGAAGGACGGCTTTCAAACGGAGGTCGGTGAACGCGGCGCGAGCATGTCGCTTGGGCAACGGCAGTTGATCTGCTTCACCCGCGCCTTCCTGGCCGACCCGCGTATTTTCATGCTGGATGAGGCCACCAGCGCCGTCGACACCGCCACCGAGCAACTGGTGCAGCAATCGTTGGAGAAGTTGCTTTCGGGCCGTACCACGTTCATCGTCGCCCATCGGCTCAGCACGATTTTGAAGGCGGACTGCATTCTGGTGATCGATGCCGGTCGAATTATCGAGCGCGGCACGCACCGCGCGTTATTGGCCACCGGGGGGAAGTACGCACACCTCTACGAGCAATTCGTGCAGCAGAGTGAATAGAACGCAGGGAAGGCGCATTTGGCTTTCCAGTCCCCTCCCCCCATGTACTCATGGGGGGAGGGTTAGGGTGAGGGGACTTCCTTCGCAGCGAGAAGACGCTGCATTTCTCGACACAGTAGAAGGAAAAGGCAAGACCCCTCACCCTAACCCTCCCCCCGGAGTACCGGGGGGAGGGGACCGGAATCCTCACGCGTTCTAAACCCATCCCCTCCTTTGCTCGATGAAGATGCGAGGGCTCATGGCGTCGTGCCGGGGTCCGTGCCTTGCCGTTGATATCGCGGGATCTATTCATGAAACAGACGACTGACCAGCGGGCGGTGGCGTTGTTGCTTTGGATCTTCGCGATCCTGGCAATCGGCCAACTGACGTTGCACCACAGCGCCACCGAAACCGTCGACCACGTCACCGTTCTCACCGCCAGGCATCTCTCCGCGCCGGTGCTCCGACGGGAACTTGAATCCGTACGCGGCGACCTGACGACGTCGTCACTTTTATCGGTCATGGGATTGGCGCTGGGACTCTTGGGGTTCAACACCCTGAGCCGTCGATTGAGCCGCCGTCGTTTAAGCGCGCTGGAAGCAAACGAATCGAAACTCTTTGCCCGGGCCACGGTGGATGCCCTGACCTCGCACATTGCGATTCTGGATGACAGCGGAACGGTGCTGGCCGCCAATCGAACCTGGCGGGATTTTGGGGCAAGGGCCGACATTCCCAGCGGGCCGCTTTTTCGGACGGCGGAGGGAAAGAACTACCTCGTCGATTGCGATCTGATGGCCGGCCAGGGCCATCCGCAGGCGACGGCGGTCGGCAATGCCATCCGGGCCGTGACCGGTTCCCGCCAGACCGAGGCGACGGCGGAATATTGCGTGACGCCCGCCGCATCGGCGGCGATCACCGTCTCAGAACCGCTTTGGTTTCAGGTGGGCGTGACGCGATTTCCGGGTGAAGGCCCGTTGCGCGTGGTGATCGCGCACGAGGAGATCACCGCCCGCAAGAAAGCCGAAGCCGATCTGCACCGCGCTGCCGACGCGGCGGAGGCGGCAAACCAGGCCAAGAGTGTTTTCCTGGCGAACATGAGCCACGAGATCCGCACCCCGATGACCGCCATTCTCGGTTACGCCGATCTGCTTCTCGATGCGACGCAGACCGCGACCGATCATCGCAAATGCAGCCAGACCATTCGCCGCAACGGAGAGCATCTGCTTGGGATCATCAACGACATTCTCGACGTGTCTAAGATCGAAGCCGACCGAATGACCGCCGAGCGCGTGCCGTGCTTTACCCGCCAGATTCTCGCCGATGTGGCTTTGCTGACGCGGCCGCGCGCGGCGCAGAAGGAACTTGAATTTAAAATTGTCGTCGATGGCCGTATCCCCGCGCGCATCCAGACCGATCCATTGCGGCTGAAACAGATTCTGGTCAACCTCGTCGGCAATGCGATCAAATTCACGAAAAAGGGACACATCCTGATTCGCGTGTCGTGCGAGGATTCGCTGCCGAACGGGGCGATTCATTTCGATGTCTGCGACACCGGGATCGGCATGACCGAAGAGCAGGCCGCGCGAATTTTCGAGCCGTTCACGCAGGCTGATGGTTCCACCTCGCGCCGCTTCGGCGGCACCGGTCTCGGACTGACGATCAGCAAACGGCTGGCGACTCTGCTCGGCGGCGACATTCACGTCCGCTCGCAAGCCGGTGAGGGAAGCACCTTTTCAGTCTGGGTCGACGCCGGCCCGCTCGGCGATGCCGAGATGATCGATACCCTGCCGGACCTCGACGCCGAGGATTTGGAATCAAAGCCCACCGTCGAGGTTCGTCTCACCGGCCGTATTTTGTTGGCGGAGGACGGGATCGACAATCAGGAGCTTCTTTCGATGCACCTTCGCCGGGCGGGGGCGGAAGTGGTCGTGGCGTCGAACGGTCGGATCGCCGTGCAGGTGGCCTCCGCGCCGGCACCGGCGGGGAAATTTGATCTGGTGCTGATGGACATGCAGATGCCGGAACTGGATGGATATGAAGCCACCCGCGAGCTGCGCGCGATGGGATTCAAGCCGCCCATCGTGGCGCTCACCGCCCATGCCAGTCCCGAAGAGCGGCCCCGATGCCTGGCGGCGGGCTGCACGGATTTCCTGGGCAAACCGATCACGCGCGAGCAACTGCTCGCGCTCGCGGCACGCTATCTGCCGCGCATTCCAGGATTGTCGGCCGAAGCGCAGATCCCTAAAGCGACTCCCAAAAATGCGTCAGCACCAAGCCTCAAACAGGGTGCCGCTCGTCTCCGAAGCACACACGCGGCGAACCCGAAAATGGTCGAGATCATCGGCCGATTCGTCTCGCGATTGCCCGAGCGGGTCGGGCAGATGCAGAAGCATTTGGAAGATGAGGATTTTGAATCGCTTAAGCAGGTGGCCCATCAACTCAAGGGTGCCGCAGGCGGTTATGGATTCACACCGCTTACCGATGCGGCGGGGCGGGTCGAGGCGCGCATTAAAACGCACGATGCGTTCGATGCCATCACCGCCGAGGTGCAATCGCTCATCTCCCTGATCGCGCAGGTGGAGGGATACTCCAGTTCGGATCCGACACAGGCCAAGCAGCGCGTGCTGCTCATCGACGACGATACCTCCATCCACGATCTGATCCGCGTAAGTCTTTCGAGCGACCCGGTTGACCTTCACTCGGCCTACGACGGCGCCAGCGCGCTATCCGTGGCGGGTTCGCTGCAACCGGATCTGATTTTGCTGGACTTGGAACTTTCATCCACACACGGGTTCGATGTATGCAGACAGCTGAAGGCTGATCCAGCGATCGCGCAGGTGCCGTTGATTTTCATCACCAGCACCGGCGGCACCGCCGATAAAATCAAGGGACTGGATTTGGGAGCGGTGGACTACGTGACCAAGCCATTCGATCCCGGTGAAGTGCGGGCCCGGATTCTCGCGGCATTGCGGGTCAAGCTGTTGCAGGATCAGTTGGCGCGTAATGCGAATGTGGATGTTTTGACCGGCGTGGGCAATCGCCGCTATTTTGACCAGCGTGCCGCCACGGAATTATCGCGCTCGAGGAGGCATCACCAACCTCTCGCCTGCGTGATGCTCGATCTGGATCATTTTAAATCGCTCAACGACACGCACGGGCATCCTTTCGGCGATGAAGTGCTGCGCAGATTGGGCCAGTTGCTCACCGAAACCTGCCGCACGGAAGACGTGGCCTGTCGATATGGCGGGGAGGAATTTGTGATTCTTACGCCCGGCCTGGATCGAAAGGCGGCGAGTGGCTTGGCCGAGCGATTGCGCCGGGCCATTGCGGCGATCGAACTTCAAGCGGGCGGCGTGAGCGTGAAAATCACGTGCAGTCTGGGTGTCGCCGAAGTGGATGCGAGCACGCAGTCTTCCGCCGATCTGGTTCGCCGGGCGGACAAGGCGCTGTATGAGGCGAAGCGCGGTGGCCGCAATCGCGTGGTGTGCCTTGTGGCGCGGGCGGCAAAGGCGGTCCAGACATAGCGAATATTGTCCTGATATTTCGCGAAATTGTTTATCGGCTCTACCGAAGGCACGCGTTCTTCGGATTAGAAAGAAAACGCGTGCCTTCGGCACAGCCGCTAAAAAATGCAATAACGCGGAAATACTTCCGTTTCATTTGACCCGCAGCGATTTGCATTGCATTGGTATAAAGATGAGCGCGATACGCTTCACTTTTATGAAAACCACCCCACCCCATCGCCGCGGCATCAGCCTGATTTACACGATGTTCATGCTCTGCGTGCTCAGCGGGTTCGCCTCTCTGGCGGTGGACTGGGGGAGGGTGCAGATGGTCAAAACCCAACTGATGCGAACCTCCGAAGCGGCGGCCCGCTACGGCGCGGTGGGCCTGGAAAACGGTGCGGATGCGGGGACGGCCAACGCCATGGCGGCGGCGGCGGATAATCGCGC
>JANXVV010000008.1 GCA_025351525.1 Humisphaera sp.
ATCGCTTTGAACGATGCCAGCCGTTCCGCGCTTCCGGCGGCCAGGTCGGTCAGCTTTTTATCGCGGTCGTCACCCGATTGCTTCTCAATCACCCGCTTGACTTCATCAAAGCTGACGTTGGTTTTCTTAAGCTCTTCCTGAGCGGCGACCAGCGCCTTTTGCGCCTCATCGCGCTTGCCGGCATTGGCAGCGCGGGGGATCTGAATCTCCAGCCGGGTGTTGCCCTGCGGACGCCAGACCAGATTCAGCACGCCCTGCGGATCGACGCGCTTTTTCAAAGCCGCCGCCACTTCCTCGGCGAGCGTCTGACCGGAACCCATGATGCCGCTCGAGCCGGGCGGAACCTTGATCTCATACAGAACGCTGACACCGCCCGCGATGTCGATGCCGGGCTTGAGGTTCAGCTTTTGCGACCACGGGGCGTCGGCATCGAACAGCTTATGGATGTTGACGATCCCGAGCATCGAGCCCAATAGCACGATGAGGATGACGGTGATTCGACTGCCGTAATTGGTGGGCATTACTTATCCTTCGGAGAGACTGATACTTGAAAGCGTATGATTTTTTTAGCGGCTGTGCCGAAGGCACGGGTTTTTTAACTCGAAGAAACGCGTGCCTTCGGCACAGCCGCTAAAAAAAGAATTTCAATTCATTGTTTCTTATCGACGGTCGCCGTCGTCTCATCGTCCAACACCCGGTGAATCGCCTTGCGGGCGAAGCGGATTTTGGTGTTGTTGGTTTCGTCGACCTTCACCAGCACTTCGGTTTCGCGGGCTTCGACGACGGTGCCGATGATGCCGCCGATGGTCTGTACACGGTCACCGCGCTTCAGGTTGCCGAGCATGTCCTGAACCTGCTTATCCTTATTCCGCTTGGTACGGCTGCTGAAGAACAGGAAGATGCCCATCAGAATTAACGGCAGGAAAATCGGATTGGCATAGAACGGTGGATTCGTCGCCGGTGCCGTGGTGGGAGTGGTCGGTGGCGTGGAAGTCACCGTCGTGAACGTGGTGGTCTGGGCGATCAGATGCGGCAAAATCAAAGCAGCTCCTTCATTGAATCGTGTCAGGTGGCATGGGCGTCTCGCCCATGCATTTTTTCTGAATTCAGGCCCTGTCGTGGCACGGGCTTCCAGCCCGTGTTAGCGGTCAAATCCGACGAAGCGTCTCGATCAAAAAAATCTCCGCACTCTTTAGATCGTCCACACGGGCTGGAAGCCCGTGCCACGACTGAGGCTTTTAAAATTTCCAAAAGACGCACGGGCGAGACGCCCATGCCACTTATTTTTTCTCGCTCGGTCCTTGAAGACACCTTGGGTCTTCCAACAGGAACCGGCCGAACGTTCCATCGGCGATGGCCCGGCGGACATCCGCCATGAACCGTTGGAAGAATCGGATATTATGCACTGAAACGAGCAGGGGGCCAAGCATCTCGCCGGCGAAAAAATAGTGACGGATGGCTCCGCACGTAAAAGTGCGGCAGGCATAACAGTCGCAACCGGCTTCGATCGGCCCTTCTTCGCGGGAAAATCGGCTGTTTTTCAGGCGGATCGGACCGTTGCCGGTGAACGCGTAGGCATTGCGGCCATTGCGGGTCGGGAGGGTGCAATCGAACATGTCGATGCCCGCCGCCACCGCCACGGCGATGTCGCGCGGGAAACCGGCGCCCATCAAATAGCGCGGTTTAGTCGCAGGCAACATCGGTGTCGCCTCTTTCAGCACCGCCTTCATTGCCTCGAATCCTTCCCCGACCGCCAAGCCGCCAAGCGCGTAACCGGGGAAATCCAATGCAATCAATCCTTCGGCGCAGCGTTGCCGCAACGCGGGATTGGTTCCCCCTTGTACGATTCCGAAGAGCGATTGATCGTCTGGCCTGGCATGGGCGGCGATACATTGTTCCGCCCAGCGCAGCGTTCGCTCGACGGCGACGGTGTGATACTCCGGTGGCGCGTTCGCCGCCGGGCACTCGTCAAACGCCATGATGATATCGGCCCCGAGCGCATTCTGAACCTCCATGCTGCGATGGGGATTCAGATGAACCATGCTGCCATCGATATGGCTTTTAAAGATCACGCCTTCATCGGTGATTTTGTTGATTTTGGCGAGCGAGAACACTTGGTAGCCACCGCTGTCGGTGAGGATCGGGCCGGGCCACGCCATGAATCGATGCAGATCGCCAAGGTGCTCGACGGTCTTCTCCCCTGGCCGCAACATCAGGTGGTATGTATTGGCCAGGATGCACTCGGAACCGGTGGCGGCGATGTGATCCGGCGTGACGCCTTTGATCGTTCCCTGTGTGCCCACGGGCATGAACGCCGGCGTCTCAAATGATCCGTGCCGCGTGTTGATCCGGCCACGGCGTGCGCCGGTCGACGGGTCTTTGGCGAACAGTTCAAACTGAAGAGGGGGTGAATTCAAGGGGCGGGAGAGTAGCGAAGGGGTTGCGAACTCGCAAGCAGTGGAGGGTAAGGACACGACGCTCAGCGTGTGAAACACTGTCTTGCTCGAATTATGATACTGCCCGTTAATATGCGCATCATGGCTCTTTGTTACCAATCGGGCGAGGAAGTACTGCCCGGCGACCGTATCAATTTTGGTAAAATGCCGGGTTACGTCGTGTTCGTGGTTGGACGTGAGGGCGTTCCTTCAGATTGGATTTTTCTAGAAGGCAAAGATCAGCCCAGGATAATGCTCGATGTCGAAGGAATAGGGTATGTCCTTGACGATCAAGACGATGAAGATTTGACCTTCGTGTCCCGGCGGATTAAAACTGAATAAAATTCCTGCCACCACGATCTTTGAGCCACCCCAGACCATTGCCCGAAATGCGGAATGGCTCGATGGAAAATTCTTGTCAAGTGAGGTTCTGATGGGACTGGAGTTTCTCGACCTCACTTTTCGGCTTGAAAGGGACTTCGCCGTGGCGCTGCCGAAGCGTTCGTTTCTCCAAGAGGCTGATGTCTATCGCCGAGATATCCGTGCGGAACAGGTGCATGAGGGCATCCGCACATTCCTAAAGCATTCATCTTTCCCGATTCCTGAAGACAGTTGGCAGCGAATTCAAAAGAGCATCGCAGGGACTGTTGGGCTGAAACCCGAGCAAGTGATGCGGGACAGTTGGCTCATTAAAGACCTTGGCTATTAACGAGCCGTGCTAAAAACGCTGCGCTCTTGCTGCTTCAATCGGCGTACCGATTGAAATCGACGAGTACGTCGAACATGGGCAGGATGCCCATGCCACGTAATGCCGCATGATGCGTCACGCATCCGAGGCTCTTTGGACTGTCCTACCGACTCCGCGATCTTTTTTGGAATCCACTGGCGTCCCCTGCCGATCAATGGATAAGATTAGAGGCAACAACCGACGATGGTGTCAGTTGCAATGATGTACCACAATGACGTGGAGCCGAGCCCATGGACCCGATGAACGACCGTATCCCCGTTGAATCCGACGATATCCCCGACCGAATCGAAACCATTCCTTTAAAAGTCGGGGCCAATTCTTCCTGGACTCAGGAGTTGGTGCTCGGGACGCCCCGCCGCGCGAAGGCCGAGACGGCAGGGTCGATCTGGCATGTGCCGCTCAACCGCAGCATCCATTTCACGGGTCGCGATCAAATACTATCCGAGCTTCATGCTTCACTTCGCGCAAAAAAAGCGCATTCGCACACCCAGGCATTGGTGGGAATGGCCGGCATCGGCAAGACGCAGATCGCGTTGGAATATGCGCATCGCCATCGCGACGAATACACGGTGGTGTGGTGGCTTCGGGCGGACCATGAGACGACGCTGGCCCACGATTTTTCGATCCTGGCCCGCGAGCTTTTTCCCGGCACGCAGGATCGGCACACCGAGGCGACGCGCGATGCCGTTCGCCGGGAACTTGAAAAACGGGAGGGATGGCTGCTGATTTTCGACGGCACCTCCGATCCGACTTCGGTTGCGCCCTATGTGCCTGCCAAGCCGCGCGGGCACATTATCGTCACCAGTCGCAATCCCAACTGGCGCGGGCTGGGCAGTGTTTTCCCGGTCCAGCCGCTGGATCGCAACGAGTCGATTTTCTTTTTGCGCAAACGCTCCGGCCGGGAGGATTCGATTCTGGCGGTGGGGCAGTTGGCCAAGGCGCTCGGCGACCTGCCGCTGGCATTGGAGCAGGCGGCGGCGTTGATCGAGCACGCGAAGATCAGCTTCCCCGATTATCTGCGCCGCTTCGAGCGGCACTGGGCCGATCTGCTCAGCCGGGGAGTCAGCGGGGAGCGGCAGGATTCCGTCGCGATGAGCCTGGAGGTTTCCTTCCACCAGCTCGAATCCACCGCACCCACCGCCGCCGAATTGCTGAATCTGTTGGCGTTCGTCGCGCCGGATGGATTTCAAAAGCAATGGCTTGCCAACGGCGCGGGCGTGGTGGGTGACACGCTTGCCGGTACGGTGGGAAATTCCGTCAACCTCGATGAGGCCATCGCCGCGCTGCTTCGCTATTCGCTGGTGGAGGTGCGGTACGACACCATCTCCATGCACCGCATCGTCGGCGCATTGGCCCGCAATCGCCTGTCCCACGAACGGCGCACCGACTGCTCCCACAAGGCGCTGCGGCTGATGGACAGCTCCTTCCAGTTCGACGCCAACGACCCGCGCACCTGGGCCGCCAGCGCCGCCATGTTGCCGCATGCGCTGGCGGCGGTGGATTACGCGCAGCAGACCGATGTCACCGTCGCCGCCGCCGCCGTGCTGCTGAATCGCGTGGGCCAGTGCCTGTTTCGATCCGCCCGCTACGAGCAATCCCGCGTGGCCTTCGATCGCGCTTTGGCCATCGGCTATCGAATCTACGGCGAGTCCAATCCACGCCTCAGCGCCATCGCCAATAATCTGGGTCGCGCGCTGATGAAGCTGGGGGATGTCGGTTCGGCCCGCGGGCAATTCGAGTGGGCTCTGTCGCTGGATGAAAAAGCCTATGGCCGGGTACATCCTCATGTGGCGGAAGTGCTGAACAACTACGGCCTCTGCCTGGTGCGCCTCGGTGAAACCGATCTGGCCCGCGAGCAATTCGACCGGGCGCTGGACATCTATGAAAAGCAGTTCGGACCCAGTCATCCCAATTCGGCGAGCATCCTGAACAATCTCGGGTTTATCCGGCTCAATGCCGGTGACCTGCCGGAAGCATGGGATCTGCTCCAGCGCGCACTCGGGTCGGCCCATGCGGCGTACGGTCCGAATCACCCGGACGTCGCCAGCATTCTGCTGAATCTGGGCGATGTGCTGCGGCGACAGGGAAGCCACGCCGCCGCACGGGCGCAGTACACCCGGGCGATAGTGATCGATGAAATCGTCTACGGTTCGCAGCACCCCGATCTGGCCCGCGATTTGGCACATCTCGGCGATCTGCTGATGGAGATGAACGAATTCCCCACCGCCCGTCGACATTTTGAACGCGCGCTGCAGATCGATGAAGCAACGTATGGCAGCAGGCATCCCAACCTGATTCCACGCCTTAATGATCTGGGGCAATGCCTGAAGCAGGTGGGGGAAGTGGATCTGGCGGTCGAGTGCTTCGGACGGTCGGCGGAATTGACCCGATTGCATCCCCAGTTGCCGTCGCGGGTGATTAAGGCGATCGAAGCCGCGTGAGTTTTTGAGCAGGGAAGAAGATGGCACTGAAAAGCGAAACGCCTTTTATTTTCTTCATCCTTCGCGGTTCCCCCTTCTTATTGAGCCATAGCAAAAGTTCTGTCACTTGTGGGGATGCGCTTTGCTTAAGGATAAACGGCATCGTAGGATGTGGCAGCGACGGAAAACCCGAGTCCGCGATGAAGGGCAGCGAGGAGTGAGATTCCAGCGGCGCCTCGGGTTATTTTATTTGATGCAGTGGCTGAACAGGAGATTCCCATGAGGCAAGATCGTACCCCCAAGCCCCGTCCACCCGGCTTCCGAAACAATTTCAGCTTCGGCGGCGGCAATAGCGCCGGCGGCAACAGCGCGGGAGGCAATAGTTTCGGCGGCAACAATTCCGGCGGCAACTCGGGTCGCCCGTTTGAACGCCCCCGTTATCCCCAGCAATCCAGGCCTGCCGCGCCGCGCCCCGTGAGGCCGCGATCCGCTCCCGGCCCGATGCCGGTCGCCAAAGCCCCTGACCGTTGGAAAGAGCGTCGCCAGATGATGAAGGCCGCCGCCTGGCGACTGGGAAAGCTCGTCCACCAATCCCCCGCCGCCATCATCGCCTCCGCCAATCCCGCGGAATTCATCCGCGAGCCGGACATCCGGGCCCGTCAACTGGTGAAGAAAATCATCCGGTTGCGGAACTCTCGCAATGCCAATGCGGAGAAGTGAATCAGAGCGGTTCTTGACTCAGCGGGATTAAGGAACCGGTCTGCAATAACTTCCGCGTTTGGATCGGGTGCCACAGGTCGCGGTACTTCGAGACCTGTGTCCTTCGGCCGGGCTGGCACAGGTCTCGGGGTACCGCGACCTGTGGCACCCCTAGTACCTGACAATCCGGAATTGATTGACGACCGGTTCCTGAAGTCTCACACCCGATCCAAAAT
>JANXVV010000033.1 GCA_025351525.1 Humisphaera sp.
CCCGCTGCGATGCAATCCACGTATGCATCCAAACCGTCCTGGCGGATGATCCGATGTTGACGGCAAGGGGCGTCGAACGCACTCGGCCATTGCTCCGCTTGCTGCTCGATACCAATTTGCGGACGCCGCTCTCTTCAAAGCTCGTTCAATCGGCGCGGGAAGTGCCGACGCGAATTGATTGTGCGGCAATCTACGTTCATTCAGAGCAAGCGGGTCGACTGTCATCCATGGGAGTGCAGATCGGCGGATTGGATTTGCAGAAGAACGGTCGGCTTTCGCTACGTCAGATGCTTTCAAGCCTTTCACCCGATAAGGTGTCGCATCTTCTGGAGGAGTGCGGGCCGACGCTCGCCGCCGGTTTTTTTGAGCAGGGGTTCGGGGATCGGCTATGGGTGGTTCGCTCGCCGCGACGGGTGGAAGATGTGACGGCTCCCAGCGCTGCGGAAATCCCGCCGTCCTATGCCGTGACGGGCAGGGTGGAACTGGCGGGGGATACGTTGACCGAGTATCTCAATACCGAAAGTCCCGCATTCTTCGCGAATGTGCCGTCGGCGGATTTTCTTCGCGTAGTTGAATCGGGGTAGTCGAACCTTGCCTTGTATCGCGCACATTGAATCAGAATCAGGCGAATGCCCATCTCGTCCTTCCGGTCGGCAATAAACGGAAGATGAGCACCCCCGCGATCCCTCCAAAAAATATTCTCGGACCTGAAAATACGGGTTTATCGCACCTTCGCATTGGTCGATGAGATCAATCGTGCGCGGATCAGCGTGATTTGACCCGGCGCCAAATGAATTGGATGGTGAAGGTGATGCGATTGATAACTCCCCATTCCGAGTCTCGTAGACGTCGTGGCTTCACCCTCATGGAAACCGGGCTGGCGACGATTATTATCGGCGTCGGTGTGTCGGCTCTCGTGCAGTTGCTGGCGAAGGGAACCATCTCCAATCTGGACGGTGCCGATCTGACAACCGCCGTCAACCTCGCCAACAGCATTCATGAACTGACCTACGGGCTTTCCTTTGCGGACCCTGTCACGCCGACCCATTGGGGTCCGGAGACCGGGGAAGTGTTGGCTACCTATAACGACGTGGATGATTTTGACGGCCAGGTATTCTCGCCGCCGATTGACGCCCGCCGGCAGAGCTTGAGCAATTTCACGAACTGGTCGCAGTCGGTTTCCGTCCAGAAAGTGGATGTGAATCGGTTGGTGACCGTCGTGCCGAACGCCACGGTCATGCCTACGCTGCGCGTCACGGTGACAGTGCAGCATCTGGGTCAGACGGTGTATGCCGAAACCTGGTTGATTACACAGGGGCAGTAGTAGCGTTTGTCTACGTTGGTGAAATACCATGAAGCTACCATCACTCCATCCAGGTTTCGCACGACGTCGGCAGGGCATTACCTCGGTGATCGCCATGTTCTACCTGGCGATCTTCTCTACGCTGGCCATCGGGTTTTATTCATCGGTGACCACACAGGTTCAGTTGTCGTACAACGACATGAACATCAACGCCGCACAAGCCTCGGCGGAGTCGGGGATGCAATTCATAAGGTATCAGCTTTCGGCTTTAAACATCCCGCACTCGACTCCCACGGCCCAATTATTCTCAACCGCCTATAGCCAGCTCTCGACGGCCATGAACAACACGGGGAATCTGGGCGGCGATACGGTTGGCCTCTCCGGCACTACGATCAACATTCCGGGGACAAACGGCAACTGGGTCAATTTGGATAGCAACGGTGGCCGCTTTTTCGCCAGCGTGTCGCAGAGCGGTCAGCAGCTCGTCGTGAAGGCAACCGGTCAGGCCCGGAATGGGCAAATCATGCGGGCGATTCAGATGAACTATGGCGTTGCCCAGAAAGCCAGTGGAATCTTCGGATATGGCGTGGCGAGCCGTGGATCGATCGCGATGAATGGCAACACGAAAATACTGGGAGCGACGGATCCCACCAAAGGCAGCATTCTTTCCGCGACCACCACGCTGGGCACGGCTCTGTCGATGAGCGGCAACCCACAGATTTCCGGCGACGCCTCGTTCGTCGACCTCAACGCGGTAACCAGCATCAGCGTCGGATCGACAATCGACGGATACTCTCCAAGCAGCGGTAGTTTTGCGGCCCACATTCATAAAGGCGTTGACGCCCCGACGTTTCCGCAGGTGGACACCTCGGCATTCCTGCCCTATTGCACCAATACGTATACGTCCGGCAATACGCTCATCAACTGCATCCTACCGCCTGGAAATTATAACTTTTCAGGCGGTACCACCATCAAAGGCATTCTTTATATCAAGACGCCGGCGACGGTGAAGTTCACTGGAAACCTCACGATTCAAGGGTGCATCGTGGTCGAGAACAATCCCCAGGGCACTCCAGCCACGAACACACTTACCTTCGCAGGCAATGTTTCCGCCAGTGGTATTGAGACGCTCACGAATAGCGCCACCTTCCCAGTGGGAGAGACGGCGTTAAAGAATGCTTTCCTTTTGGCACCGAGTTTCACGGCCACGTTCACCGGCAATTTCGGTTCCATCGGGGGCTCCATCATCGCCGACAAACTCAGCTTCAGCGGCAATGCCGGTGGCACCGTGAACGGCAGCGTCATCGGTCTGGCCGATCAACCGCTCACGCTGGCCGGTAACAGCGACATCATCATTAACAGCACCGGCACGTCGCAGTATCCCGCCGGCGTTTTCTTCGGCAGCCAGTACGTGCCGTTGTCGGACACCTATCAGGAGGTCATCCCATGAACCCGCGAACCCTGTCTCAATTTGTATCGCGCCGAACCCGGCGCTTGGGCCTCAGTCTCGTTGAGGTGATGATCAGCACTTCCATCACCGCGATACTTTTGACCGCTGCCGGTGCCGCGTTTTCAGCCTCGACAAAGGCCATTCAGTACAACGATCAGTTCTTCACCGCGACTCAGGGCGCGCGGGTCGGCATGACCCAGATGATGTCGGCTTTCAGGCGTTGCCAGGCCATTCAAGTCTACAGCGACCATGCCGACGTGGTCACTTTTGACGGGCATAGCCGTACCTACAGATATGATCCGATGGCGAAACAATTGCTGCTGATTACCAATGATATCGCCGCCAATCCACCCTTTGTGCTGGCTCGAAATATCAACGCGGCGACCTTCAATGCCGATATGGCCCCGAACCCGCAGACGCAAATTCTGGCTGTGGTGCGTGTGGCTGTTTCCCTGACCGTCAATGTGAATAACAATCAGGTGCTGCTCAGCGGGGCCGCCTCACCCAGATGCAATGTGACCTATCAATAGTAGTCTAGTAGTTTTGTCGGCTCCGCATTGAGGTTGAGAACCTTTCAGTTAGCCCCCGGTTTACCGGGGTAAACCGTCGGGACACCTGCGGTTTTCGGGGCATAACGGTTCTCCCGGGTAAACCCGGGGCTATATGTTCAATAAATTCTCAAGCTCGTTCCGGACCGCTTCACAACAGAGAAAACACAAGCGATTCGATGATGGGAATGGTCCGCATCGCAGACCCTACAAAACGACGCGATTGTAGCCGGGTTCCGTGCCGGGCCGGTATAACTGGGACATTTCCGCGATTCCATGCGGAAACCGGGGTTTTGCCCGCGGCTTCCGCCCTCAACCCGGTCGTAAGGCATGCCCTCTAAACGTAACATTATGTAACAAAACGTAACATTGACGTTTCGGCACACATGTGATTTCAAGTCATCAAATATTTCACAAAACAGATACGGATGTGTCTCGGAGCCAACGCCGTCTTGGCCTTCTCATCGGCTTTGTAGGGTCTCAGGTGCTGCTCCGAGGATGGATTCTGGAGGGCGGTCGTCCTCGACCGCCGCGGCGGCGGCAGGGGACTGCCGCCCTCGAGCCGCATGATAACTCTGACGAGCGAGCCGAATCCTTCGGCGTACCCCAGGATGACAAACGGCATGGGATTGCCCTGGGTCATTTAGTAGAGTTGAACCTGACGATATCGATCCAATACATCATTGGAACTCGTCACGGTAGTCGTAGCCTTCGCAACGAAAGGTGTCATCGCCAAGGTTGCCACCGCCTGAGTCTTGACCGTGCCGACGTAGTACTTGGCCAGGTTCACATCCGAGCTGGAGACCAAGCCGTTCGCATTCAGATCCATGCGGAAGTTGGTGGCATCGAGACTCTTGCCTACGTTGTATTTGACGAGGTTCACGTCGGAAGTAGAGACGATTCCGTTGCCATTGACATCGCCTTGCAGCACTCGGAATGTGATGGCTGCGCTCGGGGCGGTGCCGCCGTCCGCGGCGACGATGTTGGTCAAACTGAGTGTCAGTGCCTGGGCATTGGCGACGTTGCCGAGGTTGATCGAGAGGGCATTGCCGGAGGCGGTGGGGATGCCGACGACGTTGCCCGCGCCGGCGGTGATGGCGGCGGTGGCGGAGGAGACGGGCTTGTCGAACGTCAGTACCAGCGTCATTCCACCGCTGACAATACGGCATTCCACGCCGGTGGTGCCGGTCAATGGCAGGGGAATGTCATACACCGTGCCGGCATGGGCGCGCCGAGACACCGCCGTCTGCAACTGCGGCGCGGGCGGCGCGACAACGACCTGACCGTTGTTGCCGAAGATCTGGTTGTTGCCATAATCGGCACCGGCGTCGATGGAACCGATGCCGTCTTTGACGTTGTAAGCAATGATGTTCCCGCTGGCAGCCGTCGAACCGCCGATGATCGTGCCGCTGGAACCGTAACCGACGATGCCCTCAAGCTGATTGCCAAGATGTTGGCCACCGCTGCCGATGCCGATTTTATTGCCCTGAATCACTTCCCCGCTGCCGGGGAAGATGGCGATGCCCTGCTGGATGTTGGCCGCGATGATGTTGCCGTCACCCGGGTTGGTGCCACCGATCTGGTTGGCCCCGGCGTTGGAAAACGCGACACCCTGTTGGAGATTGCCGAGGGCTTTGGTGCCGGTGGGATCGGTACCGATGTAGTTGCCGGTGACCGTGCTGCCGGTCGCGCCGCCTCCAAAGAATATAAGGCCGGCCTTGCTGTTCCCCGAGATGGTGTTGCCGGAGATGGTGTTGCCGGAGGTTTGAACTTCGATGCCGTATTGCTGATTGGTGAGGGCGGTGGTTCCGGTGGAATCAGTGCCGATCAGATTGCCGCGAATGATCGTGCCGTTCGCGCCGTTGGAGAGGAGAATGCCGTCACCGCCGCCGGGATCGGCGGCGTTTTCGCGTGAGCCGGCGATGACGTTGTAGAGGATCGAATTGTTGGGTGAGCTTTGGAAGCCGACACCGTTATAATTTCCCATCGCCGCATTACCGGTGACGTTGACGCCGATGGAATTGTTCTCGACCAGATTGCCCGAGGCGTTGTTGCCGAATAATCCGCCGAGAATGAACACGCCGTACCCGCCGTTGTTGGCGATAAGGTTACCGTCGCTTTTGCTCGGCCCGCCGATGAGATTTCCCGGCGTATAAACCCCGACGCCATGCACGGTATTGGCGGCGGCATTGCCGTTGATGTCGACGCCGATCCAATCCGCCTGAATCGTGTTGCCGCCCGCGCCGGTCGATGTCGTGCAACTGATTCCCGACCCGGCAAAGCGGACGATGTCGACGCCTTTAAGGGTGCAACCCCCGCCCAGCCGAAACGCATCGTTGTTGCCGGCATTGGAGCCGTCGATCGTCACCAGCGGTTTGCCGGCGTAACCGGGCTGCGTGGTGGCATCGATGATGGCGGGGGACCAGAGGTCGAATGAGCTCGTCGGCCGAATGGTTTTATCCGCACTGGAAATGTTAAACGCCACCGTGTTCAAACCCGAAACCGTCCCGGTTTGACTGATCGCCCAGCGGAGGGAACCGACGCCGGAATCGTTGGTGTTGGTCACCGTGAACACCGCCATCAGCAACCGGTCTTCTAGAGGTTCGATCAGGGCGATGGATCGGTCGCGGGTGGCATGGGCGTCTCGCCCGTGTCTTTTTCCCGAAGAAAGCATGGGCGGGACGCCCATGCCACCTTTTTCGATGCAGGCCTTTTGATTGCGACGGCGGTTCAATTTCATCATGAGTTTCCTTGCTGAAAATGATCGATCAACCTTGATAGATCGGAAATTACGGGACGAGATCAAAGTACGCGAACCACTTAAACGCGGTTCGCAAAGAAATGGGGGGCGGGTCGATTGGTTTGTAGCGGTGGCGCGGGGACTTGGGAACGGGCTCCAAATAACTTTCGCATAACGGGGCGGGTGCCACAGGTCGCGGTACTCCGAGACCTGTGCTTTTTCTGGTGGGCGAAAGCCACAGGTCTCGGAGTACCGCGACCTGTGGCACCCCGCGCGTTTAAAAACCTGAAAGTTATTTACAATCTGTTCCTATGTTTCAGCGGGCAGATATCCTTTGGCCAGCGCTTTGAAATGTTCAATCTGCGCTGCTTCCCACTGCGCATCCCGTCGCAATTCCACCGCCATCAGGCGAGCCGTTTCCGGGGCCATCGCTATCGCGGCGCGGGCATTCAAAAAAAGCGCGCGGGTTCGGCGAGCGAGAACATCCTCGACGGTCCTTGCCATCTCGTGGCGCACGGCCCAGATCACCTGCGCCGCGAGGATCGGCAGGGCGGGATGAAGTCGACGGCCATCGTCCGGATTCCCGACGATCAGTTTGCGAATCTCGATGGCGAGGGAACCGTAACTCGCCAATTCATCAGAAGCATGCGCCGGCGATTGGTGCCCGTGAATGGCAAGGGTGCGGGTAAGGCAAGGCCGCGTTTCAAGCTTCGCCAATCGGGCGGCCTGATCGACACAATCCTCGGCCATTTTGCGATACGTCGTCCACTTCCCACCGGCGATCGTGAGCAGATTCGATTTGGAAATCACGATCGTATGATCCCGCGTCAGGCTGGCGGTGTTGGCGGGAACTTTGCTGCGAACCAGCGGACGAATCCCCGCGAAGACGCTTAAAATATCCAGCCGGGTAGGAGGCTTCGAGAGATATTGACCGGCGGTTTCCAGGATGAACTCGATCTCCTGTTCCAGTGCCACCGGTTCTAACAGAGCTTCATCGACCGGTGTATCCGTCGTGCCGAGCAGCGTGTGATGGTGCCAGGGGATGGCGAACATGACCCGGCCATCGTGGGTGCGGGGAACCATGATCGCCGCATCGCCGGGGAGGAACGAGCGGTCCAGCACCAGGTGAACTCCCTGGCTCGCGGCGATCATGGGCAGGGAGGCGGGGTCGTCGAGTTGCCGCACCGTATCGCTGAATGCGCCGGTGGCATTGATCACACACGTAGCGCGGATCGTGTGGGCCGTGCCGGTCTCTTCATCGCAAAAACTAACGCCATTGATGAAGCCGGCGTCATCGCGATTCAGCTTGGTGACGCGCGCGTAGTTCAGCAGCACGGCCCCGTGCGTCTCGGCGGTTTGAGCCAGATCGATCAGCAGGCGGGAATCGTCGAACTGACCATCGTGATAGAGCACCCCACCGCGCAGGCCGGTTTGTTCGAGGGTGGGGATGTGGTGGAGAACCTCTTCCCTGGAGAGCAGCCGCGATTTTCCGAAACCGTGTTGGCCGGAGAGCAGATCGTAGACCTTCATGCCGAGGCCGTAGAACGGCGCTTCCCACCACGAATAGTTCGGCACGATGAAGGGCAGATCCTGCACGAGATGCGGCGCATTCCGGCGAAGGATGCCGCGTTCCTTCAGGGCTTCCATCACCAGGGATATGTTGCCCTGTTGGAGATATCGCACGCCGCCGTGAACCAGCTTGGTGGATCGGCTGGATGTGCCCTTGCCGAAATCGCTCTGTTCGAGAAGGCAGACGGCGTACCCGCGCGAGGCCGCATCGACGGCAATGCCGACACCGGTCGCACCGCCACCGATGACGGCGATGTCCCAAGTGCAATCGGCGAGCAGATTTTGAAGCGATCGTTCGCGGTTCATACGGAGGCTCTACAAGAATTTTCATGTCTCCAATTATTTAGCCGTCTCGCTTGCGAGGCGCGTCTGGCGG
>JANXVV010000040.1 GCA_025351525.1 Humisphaera sp.
GGCGAGACGCCCATGCCACCAGTTTTTCAAAAGACCCAATTTCGAATTCACGAATCAATGACGAATGACGAATGCCCAAATGATCGAATGCCGATGTTTCGTCATTCGTTATTCCGCCCACACACAGAACCACCTCACGACTTGGAAATCGCCACCCGTCAAACTAAGATGCCGCCATGATCCTCCGCGACCTTGGCCGCCTCGGGTATCGCGAGGCGTGGGTGCTTCAGGAACGGGCTCACGAGGAGGTTGCCGCCGGGGGGGAGGAGCAGTTGCTGCTGGTGGAGCATCCGCCGGTGATCACGCTGGGCCGGCGGGGGGGGGAGCAAAATGTGCTGGTTTCGCCGGATCAACTGCGGGAGTTGGGCGTGGATCTGGTGCCGAGCGACCGGGGCGGCGATGTCACGTTCCACGGTCCGGGTCAGATCGTCGCCTATCCGATCGTGCGGCTGATCGATCACCAACTCTCGGTTGGAGCCTACGTCCGCCGACTGCAGGACATCGTCATCGCGACGCTGGCCGAGTTCGGCGTCATCGGTCATCAGGATGATTCCGCCATCGGGGTGTGGGTGGATGTGGCCGGAACCTCCGCGAAGATCTGCGCGCTCGGCGTGCGCATCCGCCGGGGAATCAGCCTCCACGGAATCGCCTTGAACGTCGAGACCGATCTGGACTTTTTCAAGCTGATCGTCCCCTGCGGTTTGGCCTCCCGCCCGGTCACTTCGCTGAGACAACTGATGGGCGAAGCCGCACCGGATATTCAGAGCGTGCGGGAGGTTCTGGTGCGGCAGTTCCAGAATGGATTCCCATCGCGTGTTCCGAAGGGCATAGGCGAGAAGCCCATGCCATCCGTTTTTTAAAGATCCAGGCAGAAATCGGAAATCAGAAATCAGAAATCAGAAATCAGAAAAAAGCTCGAAGGCGGCAAGCGGAAAAATCGAAACCGAGCGGATCGCCCCTTTTGCATTTTCCCGACTTCGAGCTTTCTTCTTTCCCCCTTCGAGCTTTTTTCTGATTTCGAGTTTCCGATTCCGATTTTCCGATTTCGAGTTTATCTTGGAGACCTTCCCCGTGCCCTCTTTTGAACTTCCAGACGCCGTCGCGATTCTCAAGGCGGATGGTCAGCGCGTAGTCGATTACTTTCGAGCATTTCTCGCCCGTCACACCAGCGCTCCCCCGCGCCTGCTGGAGTCGATCGACTACAGCATGTCCGCCGGCGGCAAGCGTCTCCGTCCGGCAATGGTCCTCGAAACGTGGCGAGCCTGCGGCGGCTTGGATGGCTCGGCCAGCGCACCGTCCGCCCTGTCTGCCGCGACTGCCATGGAGCTGATCCACACCTTCAGCCTGGTACACGACGATCTGCCCGCGATGGACGATGATGACCTTCGCCGTGGCCGTCCGACCAACCATAAAGTGTACGGCGATGCGATGGCGATCCTCGCCGGTGACGCCATGACGACGATGGCGTTCGATCTGATCGCAACCGATGCCGAGCCTGCCAAGTCCACCGCCCTGATCCGCGAACTGGCCCGCGCTTCAGGTCCCGAAGGCATGATCGGCGGCCAAGTGCTCGACATGGAGGGCGAGAAACAATCGCTCACCCTGCCCCAACTTCAACAGCTCCATCGCATGAAAACCGGGGCATTACTGACCGCCGCCTGCCGGATGGGTGCGATCGCCGCCGGTGCGGATGAAATAACCTTGTCCGCCGTGACTGACTGTGGCAGACATTTGGGTCTGGCATTCCAGATCGTGGATGATGTGCTGGATGTCACGTCTTCCCCCGAACAGATGGGCAAGGCGACGGGAAAGGATCATGCCAAGGGGAAGAATACGTATCCAAGCCTGCTGGGGTTGGAGCAGAGCAAGGTAGAAGCTCATGGCCATTTGCGATTGGCACTCCAAGCCATCAATTTACTGGGGGAACCGGCGAAGGGATTGATTGCGTTATCGAGGTTTGTAGTGGAGAGGGAGCTTTAGAAGCAGACGGTACCAAGAGGAGGCTCGCGCCATAGAATGAATTGACCCAAAGATTTGCTGAAAGCACCTATGTCCATCACGATTCGACTTCCTTCCGACATCGAGCGTGAACTTCGAGACGCGAACCCGAATCTGGACGACAGCGCTCGCGGGCGGAGTGGTCGCAGAAGCGCTTTCTGGATCGGATCAACTTCTCGCTCAACATGATCCACGGGTTTCATCAATCGCGAAATGGGTGTGCCGGTGAACGCGGCGGTGTACCTGATCTGCATCACCTACGAGAATGCCGGGGAATTAAAGACGCGTAAAATCCGGGCGATGATCATCCGCAAAACACTCTTGCTGAATCTACCGGTTGAGCCGCCGCAATTCGAGCGTCCACACCACAGCACGCGCTATGAAACGCTAAGGAACGGGCTCGAAATAACTTCCGCATGAGGGTCGGGTGCCACAGGTCGCGGTACTCCGAGTCGTCATGTGCGTTCCGCACACACACGACGCATGAAAAGCGGGATATCATACGCGCAGCAGGATTTGCCGGAAGTGGCC
>JANXVV010000061.1 GCA_025351525.1 Humisphaera sp.
CCTCCCAACAGGCACAGGTCTCGGAGTACCGCGACCTGTGGCACCCAACCCTCGCGCGGAAGTGATGACGGCCTCGTTCATCCTCCTCCTCATATTCCGCCTCCTCCATTCACCCTCCCTCTCCGCCGCACCATTGGACGACCACTATCCTCCCGCGCTCGATCGGGCCGTCTTAAAAGGGCTTGATTTCCTCGCCCGCCAGCAGCAGGCCGATGGCTCCTTCACCGGTCTGGACGAACAGGGCCCGCGCATCGCCCCGGCAGCGCAGGCCCTGCTCGCTTTTCTATCCGCCGGCCAGACCCCGGTGGCCGGTCGGCACGCGCTCGCCACCCGCAACGCCATCGACTTCATCGTGCGGCAACTGCCCGATGACGGTGACTTCGGCCGGGCCGACGGAAGCGGTTTGATCGGGCACGCCCACATCACCCTCGCCCTCGCTTCAGCCTATGGCCTCGACCCCGATGCCGCGCGCAGGCCGTCGATCAAAGAGGCCCTGAAAAAATCGCTCGCTTTCATTCTCGCCACCCAGGATGCCCGCCCGGAACCGCGAGCCGGCGGTTGGCGCGAAGGCGGCGGCGGGGGAGAAGGTAAATTGGTCGCTACGCTGTGGATGGTGTTGTCCCTCAAGTCGTTGCAGGATGCGGAACTTAACGTGCCCCGTGAAGCGCTTCACCACGCGGCGGCCTTCGTGCGGGAGTGCGGAAAGCGTAACCCCACGGCATTTGCAAATCGCGACGGCGACCCCACGCCCCAGTCCAACGCCGCCGGAATCGCGGTGCTGCTCCTGATCGAATCAGACGGTAATCTCCCGATGAAAGGCCCTGCAAAATTTCTGCTCGAGCATCGCGTGCCGGAAGACGCCGCCGACTTCCTCCCCGACACCTACATCACCGCGCTCGCCGCGATGTTGTCCGGCGACCCCACGGCGTCCGCCTCCTGGAAACCCACCCGCGATCTGCTCGTGAATAAACAAACCGAGGAAGGCAGTTGGTATCCCCCCCGACAGCCGCCCGTAGGCCTGGGCACCGTCGCCGCCACCTCCAACGCGGTGATGACACTGGCGATGCCGTACCGGTTGCTGCCGATGTATGGCAGGTAGGCGTACTCGCCCACCCTCCTGCGTCGCCTCACCCAGCGCGAACGGAATGACGAATGACGAATGACGAATTCACGAATCCATGACGAACGACGAATGATTAAATGTTCGAAACGAAGACATCCGTTCTTCGTTTCGCCATTTCCTCATTCTCCCCACTCATCCGCCCGTCCGCCGCGGCACCGACATCCGCGTGGCATCAGACCCCATCGTCTGATTGTGACCCACCTGCTTGCCCTTCTCGAACGGCTGATTGCTCTTCTTCGCAGCCGTCGAAATCGTGCTGTTCAACATGTTGCCCACCCCGGCGGCATGCGGCTTGGTGAACGACTCCTTCATCTGCTTGAACGCCGAGGTCTCTTTCTTCGGACCCCCCGACACAACGGCATTAAACCCACCCGCCTTCGCCCCGATCATCCGCGCCGCGGTCTCGGCGGCAAGCGAAGTGTTCACCATCGGCGCAACCGGCGCCGCCACCTTCGCCACCGGCTTCAACACCGCCTTCGCGGCCTTCACCTTCGCAGCCGGCTTCTTCGGGGTCTCAGGGACGGGAGTCTCGGATTTTTTTGCTTTGGCCATGGAGGCGGATTCTAGCCGAAAGGCGGACGGGAAGAAAAGGCTTAAGAAGTGGGGAAGTGGGGAAGTGGTTAGTGGGGAAGCGGAGAGGGGACCGAATTCGAAATCAGAAGCCAGAAATCAGAAATCAGAAATCAGAAAAAAGCTCGAACCGAAGAAACGGGAGAAAGCTTGAAGTCCGGAAAGAGTTCTGGGCGGCAGCCCCCTCCGTTTCGAGCTTCGCATTTTCCGCTTCGAGCTTTTTTCTGATTTCCGGTTTCTGACTTTCCCCCCATCCCCTTTCCGGGTCCCGCCCGACTCCCCCTGCCGAGGACTGCCTCGCGTCAAACACTCTTTCCCCGTTGGACTGGAACACGCGGGACCCACCGTGTCATGCGGATGCCGCCCGACCGTATCGCCGGGGCGTCCAACCTTTCACATCGGTCCTCTCACGGTTCAAGCGCAAGCCGACACGGTTCAAATGGAAGCCGCCACTGTTCAAATGAGAGCCGTCACTGTTCAAATGGAAGCCGTCACGATGGAAGCGCGCCCGCGATTTAAACCCCGGAACGCGGGATTTAATGGGACCGGGCCGCGACACCTCGGCGGAGGGGGATATTACCGGGCCTCGCGACGGGTAGGGTGGGCGTGCCTGCCGCAGACCGCCATCCACTTCACGACAAACCCCCGCCCCGACCAAAGATCGCTCCGATCGAGGTCGCCCCAACAGAGAACCGCCACATCACGCCCCCTCCGCCAACGAACCTACGCGCGCGGAGGTGTGTGACCCCGTCCGATGTCCTCCCCGGTGAAGGGGGTTCAAGTACGATGGAGCGAATGAACCCACCCCCCGGGGAAGGAAACCGGACGGGGTTACGCACATCCGCACCGCCGCGCCGAAGGGCGCATTGGCGGTGGGGCGTTGGGCGGCGGTTCCCTACCGGGGCGACCGCCATTGGCGCGGAACGACATCCGCATCGAGGACGCTTTAACGACCGCGAAAGTCAGGACTTTCGATCCTCCAGTAAGTAGAGTTTGAAATACCGTGCGAACCGGTTCCTTTCGCTCACCGAACGGTCCGCAGGGTAGTGCGGACCCTACAAGACTCGAATGAGGAAATGACGAATGACGAAATTCGAATTCACGAATCAATCACGAATCACGACTGAAGAAATGACGAAACGAAGAGGGAAACTCCCGCCTTTCGTTTTGAGCCTTCGTTCATTCGTCATTCGTCATTCGTCATTCCCAAGCGGTTTCACTTCCCCGATCCGTCACTCCAAGTAAGTGTATCCTTCCAGGCCGTTCTCATAGAACTTCAGCAACACCCGCGACTCATCGATCGTCAGCTTCTGATCGCGCAGCGCCTTCTCGACGCTCTTCCGCATCGCCCGTTTCAGGTCGTCGGCGTTGAACTGAACGTATTGCAGCACCTCGCGAACGGTGTCGCCTTCGATCACGTCATCGACGCAATAGCCGCCGGCTTCGTCGATGCTGACGTGGACGGCGTTGGTGTCGCCGAGCAGGTTGTGAAGATCGCCCAAGATTTCCTGGTAGGCACCCACGAGGAATGTCGCCAGGCAATAATCGGAGCCGTCGTAGGGGTGCAGTTCCAAAACCGATTTCACGCGGCGGCGATCGATGAAGCGGTCGACCTTGCCGTCGCTGTCGCAGGTGATGTCCGCCAAAATTCCACGGCAAGTCGGTTCTTCCAGCAACTTGTGGATCGGCATGATCGGAAAGAGCTGATCGATCGCCCAACTGTCGGGCATCGACTGAAAAATCGAGTAGTTGCAGAAGTACGTGTCGGAGAGCATCGCTTCGAGGTTCTCAAATTCGTCGGGGACGTAATCCAGTCGCCGAATGATTTTCAGCACCTTGGCGCAGATCGCAAAGAACAATCGCTCGGCCACGCTGCGATGCTCGAGCGAGCAGTACCCGAGGCTGAACAGATTCAGCACCGCGTCCTTGCTGATCTGGGCATCGTGATAATATTCCATGTAATTCTGCTCGTTGATCCCGCAATGGGTGTCGAACAGATTCACCACCGGCGCCGGCATCTTCTCTCGCTGCTCCGCGGTGAGAATTTGCGGCACGTCAAACCGCGCGAAACCGCTCCAGCCCAGCACGTTAAAAATCAGCACGCTGTGATGCGCCACCATCGCCCGGCCGGATTCGCTGATGATCGTGGGATGCTCGATTCCCGCTTCGTCGCAAATTTCCTTGACGTGGAAGACGACGTCGTTGGCGTATTCCTGCAGGCCGTAGTTGATCGAGGAACCGAAATCGGTTTTGGAGCCGTCATAGTCGACGCCCAATCCACCCCCCACGTCGATCATTTGCAGGCCCGCACCCAGTCGCTGCATTTCGACGTAGACGCGGACCAGTTCGATGATGGCATGTTTGATGTTGCGGATGTTGTTGATCTGACTGCCGAGGTGGAAGTGCAGCAGATTCAGGCAGTCGCCCATGCCGGCCCGGCGAAGGTATTCGAGGGCTTCGATCACCTCTGAAATGAACAGCCCGAATTTGGAGCGCACCCCGCCGGATTGCTCCCATCGCCCCGAGCCCTTGGCGGCCAGCTTCACCCGCACGCCGATGCTGGGCTTCACATTGTGCAGCTTGGCGTACTTGACGATCAGCTCCAACTCGCTGAATTTTTCCACTACCGGGATAATGTTCTTCCCGATTTTAGTCGCGAGAATGACGGCTTCGATAAATTCGTCATCTTTGAAACCGTTGCAGATGATCGGGGTTTTATCGTCTTCGACCAGCGCCAACACCGCCAGCAATTCCGGCTTGCTGCCGGCCTCCAGGCCGAATCCATAGGGCTTGCCGAATTCGTTGATCTCTTCGACGACGTGCTTCTGCTGATTGACCTTGATCGGATAGACGCAGCGGTAGTTGCCCTTGTATTCGTGCTCTTTGATGGCCGATGCGAACGCACCCGCCAACTTTCCCACGCGATGGCGGAGGATATCGGTGAAGCGGATCAACATCGGCAATTGAATGTCCCGCTCGCGCAGTTCATCGACCAGTTTTTTCAGATCGATCTTGAGATTGGGTTCCTGAGTCGGGTGAACCGCGACGTGTCCTTCATCGTTCACGGAGAAATAACCCTGGCCCCATTGATTGATGCCGTACAATTTGGTGGCATCGGCGACCGTCCACGGTTTGGGCGGGTGATGCGAATCACCATTGCCCCCATTCGTCCCGGCACCATTGGAGCCGTTGGCCTTTGCAGGGTTCTGAGCGGGTGGGGCGGCGGGCCGGTTCGCGTCGAGCGAAGTGGTCATGGTCGGGACATCCTTCCGAAACTTTTTACAAGCGATACTTTTTCGAACGCAGGTGGCATGGGCGTCTCGCCCGTGCATTTTCTGAACGCCAAAATGCACGGGTGAGACGCCCA
>JANXVV010000394.1 GCA_025351525.1 Humisphaera sp.
CCGAGGTCCGCGTCGCCCGCCGGGCGGAGCACCAGATGCCGGTGGTTCGGCATCAGACAATAGCCAAGCAGCCCGACCGGCGCGTGGTCCATCGCCTCGGCGACGATCCCGACGAACGCGTCGTAGTCGGCCGACTTGTGAAACAACCGCCGGCGGCCGTTCCCACGGTTCAGGCAGTGGTAAATCATTCCCCCCGACAATGCGTCTGCGTGGTCCTGGCATGACCGGTAGACATTCGCCCAGAAGGCGAGAGTCAATCAATGAGAAGTGACCCCTTATCCTGCTCCCATTTTTTTATTGGAATTGTGGCACACGCTTTCAGCCCGCATCTGATGTGCGGTCTGCAAGTGCGTCCCACAAATATTCAACCCAACCCACTTCTTCGTTTTCCCAAACATTCAATTCACGCAAGAATTTTCGTCACCACTTCGCCCGCCACATCCGTCAACCGGAAATCACGGCCCTGAAACCTGAACGTGAGCTTCTTGTGGCCCAGCCCGAGCAGATGCAGGATTGTCGCCTGAATGTCGTGGACGTGAACGGGATCGGCGATGATGTGGAAGCCCAGGTCATCGGTCGCCCCGAGAGTCAGGCCGGGTTTTACACCGCCGCCGGCCATCCACATCGTGAACGCCTGCGGGTGGTGATCGCGCCCTTTGCTGCGGCCAAGGACGGCGTTGTTTTCGACCATTGGGGTGCGACCGAATTCGCCGCCCCATACCACCAGCGTGTCCTCCAGCAGGCCGCGCGCTTTCAAATCCTTGATCAGCGCGGCGGCGGGTTTGTCGGTCGCCCCGCACGACCGCCTCAAAGACCCGGCGACATCGGAATGATGATCCCAATCCTCGTGATACAGTTGCACGAACCTTACCCCGCGCTCGATCAGTCGGCGGGCCAGCAGGCAGTTGTTGGCGAATGATGCCGCGCCGGGTTTCGCGCCGTACATGTCGAGCGTCGCCTTCGACTCCTGGCCGAAATCGATCAGCTCCGGCGCGCTGGTCTGCATGCGATAGGCCAACTCGAAGGCGCTGATGCGGGTGGAAATCTCCGGATCGCCGACGGCGTTCAGACGACGTTGATCGAGGGAGTGAATCAGATCGAGCGATTCGCGCTGCGTGCGGGCATCGATGCCGGGCGGATTGACCAGGTCGAGAATCGGGCTGCCTTTGCCGTGGAAGGGAACGCCCTGATGATGGGTGGGAAGAAACCCGCAATTCCAGTTGGCCGGGCCGCCGCTGGTGCCTTTGGCGCTTTGCAGCACCACGAAGCCGGGCAGATCGGTGGCCTCGCTGCCGAGGCCGTAGGTGACCCATGAACCCATGCTGGGCCGACCCAGCTGCGCGCTGCCGGTGTTGACGAAGATTTGGGCCGGGGCGTGATTGAACTGATCGGTGTGTACCGATTTGATGAACGTCAGATCGTCGACGATCTCCGCAAGGTGCGGCAACATTTCCGAAAGCTCGGCACCACATTGCCCGTGTTTGCTGAACTTGAAGCGGGAAGACATCAGGGCGGCGTTTTTTTCGATGAAGGCGTAGCGCTGATCCTTGACCACCTCGGCGGGAATGGGTTGCCCGTCGAATTTGACGAGCGCCGGTTTATTTTCAAACAGGTCCAGTTGGCTGGGGGCGCCGGCCATGAACAGATAGATGACGCGCTTGGCCTTGGCCGGGAAATGGGGTTGGCGCGGGAGGAGCGGATTGTCGATCGCGGGGGAGCCGAAGGCGTCTTTCGTGCCGACCAGCAGCGAGGCGAGTGCGATTTTGCCGAGACCGACGCCGCAGTCTTTGAACAGTTGACGGCGGGTGGTTTGGTGGAGGTTCATCAATACTTTCAATTTAAATGCCAGGGAGTGGCACGGGCTTCCAGCCCGTGTTAGCGGGCTATTGCGTCGAAAAACTTTGATCTAAACGCTTCACTTGAATTTCGCACCGCCAACACGGGCTGGAAGCCCGTGCCACAATAGAGGTTATTCATTCATTCTTTCGTGATCGTCTCATCCAGATTGAGCAGAGCGCGGGAAACCGTCGTCCAGGCCGCCAGTTGCGGCAGATCAACATCCGCCGGCGGCTTGACCGACTCCGACACCGCGACCAGTTTTGCTGTCTCAACATGTTCGCGGTAGCGAGCCAGATGTTCGCTGTGAAAAGCCAAAAGCTGCCCGAGTTCCTTTTCATCCGGCGACCGGGCCACGCAGAGGCGGAACGCGTAGGTCGCTCGGCCGATGTCGTCTTTCGGGCCTTCCACCATCACCCGCCGGGCCAAGCCTTGGGCGGCTTCGACGAACGCCGTGTCGTTCAAGGTGGTCAGCGCCTGCAAGGGGGTATCCGAGCGGATTCGACGGCTACACACGCCTTCGGAATTCGGCGCATCGAACGTGATCAACTGCGGGTTGGGCGAGGTACGCCGCAGGAACGTATACATCCCCCGGCGGAAGCGATCCGAACCGGTGCTCGTCGGCCAACCGCTGTTGGAGTAGGACATCGCGCCGACGCCTTCCGGCTGCGGGGGAAACACGCTGGGCCCGCCGATTTGATCGGTGAGCAGTCCGGCGACGGAGAGGGATATATCGCGGACGATCTCCGCCTCCACGCGCAGTCGCGGGCCGCGGGCCAGCAGTTCGTTGGCGGGGTCGCGCTGTTGAAGCGCGGGTGAAACCACCGACGATTGGCGATACGTCGCCGAGGACACGATCAACCGGTGCATGGCCTTTTGGCTCCATTTTCGCTGGATGAATTCAGTCGCCAGCCAGTCGAGCAACTCCGGATGCGAAGCCGGTTCACCCATCGCGCCGAAATCCTCCGCGCTGCGCACGATTCCCCGGCCAAAATAAAGGCCCCACGTCCGGTTCATCACCACGCGCGGCGTGAGCGGATTTTCGGCGGAGACCAGCCAGCGGGCAAACGTCAACCGATTTCGCGGTTGACCGGCCGCCAAGGGAGGCAGCACCGCCGGAACATTGGGGGTGACTTCCGCCCCGAGATTGAGAAACTCGCCGCGCCGATGGATGTTCGTCACGCGCGGCACGGCCCGCTCCTGCATCACCATCGTCGTCGAATAGGCGGGCAACGACTTCCGCAAATCCGCGACCTTCTTATGCTCTGTCGCCAATAGCGGAGTGACGAAAAGATACTGATCTCGCAGGACTAGGTTCTGTGCCGCGGTCCGCTGTTCGGTCGGAAGAAGTAGTGTCGATTCAATGTCCGCCAGCACACCGCTGACACGAATGTCTCCTTCATCCGAGGTGACACTGATCCGCAGCCGACCCACATTTTCCTGTTGGTGATAGTTCTGAACGATGGTGATCGACAATCCCGCATCGGCGGTGATCGAGGGCGGATCTTTCACCTGAAAAACAATCGCGTGAGGTTTGGCATCTCCGTTGGTCATCACCCAGTGGGTGTCCCGTTTGCCGTCGATGGCGTTTTCGGGATTTTTGCCGACGTCGGCGCTGGCATGGTGCAACAGCAAGGGTGAAGTTCCGGCCGTCGCAGAAAATTCGCTGACCAACCACCCTCCGCTCGGGCTGCGACCGGGCCCGCCGTTGGGTTGTGAGGGATCGGGCAACAGCTCCATGCGAATCGCAGTGATCTTCGCATCACCGGGCTTGAATTCGAGCTTGTATTCATCGCGGTACAAATTGTCGCCGGTGAAAAGCAGCGATTGATCCGGCAGCTTTGCGATTGACCCTCCATAGTTTCGCGAAAATTTGACCGGTTCCAGCACTTTCCAATGCGCCGATTTCGCGGCGACTACTTTCTCCCACGCCTCCTGCGATTCCGCCGGTCGAGTCGTCGCGAGCTTTTTGCTTATTGCCCCCCAACCCGCTTCCAAATTCGCGATCTTTGCCAACGTTGCTTTGCGCTTCTGATCAATCGCCTCTGAAGGCACGTTCAATTCCGGCTCATCCGCATTATTCAGCAGCGCGTAAAACTGGTAATACTCCTTCTGGGTGATCGGATCGTATTTATGATTGTGACACTGCGCGCAGTGCAGTGTTGTGCCGAGCCAAGTCGTCGAAGTCGTCTGCACCCGATCGACAATCGCCTTATAACGGAATTCCTCGACGTCGATCCCGCCCTCTTCATTGATCATCGTGTTCCGATGAAACCCGGTGGCGATGCGCTGCCGTGGCGTGGCATTGGGCAGCAAATCCCCGGCGATCTGCTCCACCGTGAACTGATCGAAAGGCATGTCGGTATTGAACGCATCAATCACCCAATCACGATACGGCCAGATGGACCGGGTGCGGTCCTTTTCGTAGCCGTTGCTGTCGGCATACCGGGCCAGGTCGAGCCAGTGACGGCCCCATCGTTCACCATAATGCGGATTTGCCAGCAGCCGCTCCACCAGTTGATCGTAAGCGGCGGCGGAAGAATCGTTGACGAAAGCATCCACCTCGGCGGGTGTCGGGGGGAGGCCGATCAGATCGAGGGTCACCCGGCGGATCAACGCGACTTTGTCCGCCTCGGGCGAGGGCGATAATTTTTCCTTGTCCAGCCGCGCCAGTACGAATGCATCGATCGGATTCCGCACCCATCCGGTATTTTTTACCGCAGGAATTTCCGGGCGGATCGGCTTCTGATACGCCCAATGTTTGGCGATGGCCGCCCCGGCGATGTTGGCATGGTCCGGCCAATGGGCACCCTGGTCGACCCATGCCTTCATCAACACCACCTGCTCCGGCGTCAGCGGATCGCGCTTGATCGGCATCCGGTCTTCGTCCCCTTCACCGAGAATCCGCTTGATGAGATAGCTGTCACCGCTCTTGCCGGGAACGATCGCCGGGCCGGAACCACCGCCTTCCAACGCGAGTTCGCGCGAGTCGAGGCGCAATTTGCCCTTCTGCTTTTCGGGCCCGTGACAGTCGTAGCAGGCGGTTTTGAGAATCGGTTGAATCTGGGTGACGAAATCGATCGGGGGCGCGGCGGGTTCTGCGGCCTGCACCGATGCGGGAAGGCCGATCAAACCATGGCAAAGGATCAAGATGATGAGCGTCAACAACCGCATAGGCAAGTTCCTTCGACCAACTTTCGGACATCTATATTATCGCTACAACGCGACTTATGTTAGGCGACTCAAAATAACCACAGAGGACAGAGAGGCCCGCACAGAGAAAAACAACGACAAAATACGGGATGAAGTGCTTTATAAGCAGTTGGCATGGGCGTCTCGCCCGTGCATTTCTTCAGCCAAAAAGCACGGGCGAGACCCCCATGCCACCTGTCACCGAGTCTGCAATCCGGATTTCTTCTCCGTGTCAGCCTCTGTGTCCTCCATGTCCTCCGTGGCTCCCCACGGACATCAAATCGATAAGTCGCGCTGTGGTGTTAGTCTCCTCCGCAAACCGACATTCGTTATATCGCAAAACACGAATTCGGTTGTAATCCAGAGATTCTTTTCTCCTGCTTTCTTAGTCTGCCATCTTCGGGCATTCAACCTCGTCATTTGACATCCGCCGTCACTTGCTGAATAAACAGCTGCGGTGGAGATTGACCGACGGCGCAACGGGCGGTTTTTTCCAATTCAGGTTCATCACTTCAGAAGGAAACTTTCATGGCTCGATCCATCCGACTCGCGGCGAAGACATGCTCGATTACCATTCTCGCCGCCGCCATCTTGGCCGGCACCGGTTGTCTAACAACAAAAAACACCGTCGCGAAAGTGGAAGAGAAGTTCGATCATCACAAAATGGAGGCATCCAACATGGGCATCACCCAATCCGATTTCGGCAAAACGCACGAAGGCGAGCAGGTCGATTTATACACCCTCACCAACGCGCATGGCCTGACCGCCAAGATCATGACCTATGGCGCGATCGTCACCGAACTGCACGTGCCCGACAGAGCAGGGAAGAACGCGGATGTGGTTCTGGGATTCAACAATCTCGAGCAGTACCTCGCGGGCCATCCGTTTTTCGGGGCCATCGCCGGTCGCTACGCCAATCGCATCGCCAATGGCAAGTTCACCCTGGACGGCAAGGAATATTCGCTCCACGTCAACAACGGCCCCAACAGCCTGCACGGGGGCAAGAAGGGTTTTGACAAAGTCGTGTGGAAAGCCGAAATGATGAAAAGCGCCGACGGCCCCGGCGTGAAGCTGACCTATGTGAGCAAAGATGGCGAAGAGGGCTACCCGGGCAATCTCACCAGCATCGTCACCTACACGTTGACGAACAAGAACGAGTTGAAGATCGACTACGATGCGAAGACGGATCAACCGACCGTGCTGAATCTGACGAACCACAGTTACTTCAATCTGGCCGGTGAGAACAGCGGCACGGTGCTCGATGCGGTGCTGACTTTGAACGCCGACCAATTCACACTGGTGGATGCGACGGCGATACCGACCGGCGAGTTGCAGTCGGTGAAAGGCACGTCGATGGATTTCACATCGCCTCACACGATTGGCGAACGGATCGCGCAAGTGCCCGGCTCGAAGGACGGGGGTTACGACCACAACTTCATCATCAACGATGGCGGCAATGGGAAGCTGACGATGGCGGCAAAGGTGAAGGAGCCGAAGAGTGGCCGCACCATGGAAGTGTGGACGACGCAACCCGGCGTGCAGCTTTACACGGCCAACTTTCTCGACGGTAAAACCACCGGCATCGGCGGCACGAAGTACGATCGGTACGACGCCTTTTGCCTGGAGACGCAGCACTACCCCGATTCGCCGAATCACGCCTCGTTCCCCACTACCACCCTGCGCCCCGGTGAAAAGTATCACCACGTGACAATCTACAAGTTTGCGACCGAATAATCCGCGCGTTTGTTTAGCGGTAGTGCCGGAGGCACACGTTTCTTCCATGTTTTGAAAGAGACGTGCGCAGGTCTAACACCACTCAGGATTGTTTCGAGCAAGGATACCAGATGTATCATGCGACTTGGACTCTCATCGTTGCAATCGCCGTGGCGGCTTGCCCGACCTCCGCAGGGGCCGACCCAAAAAGCGCGATAGCGGACGCGCTGGCAAAGCAAGACGCCGCAGCCATCCGTGCGGCTGTGGAGTTGGGCAGGCGAGCGCTTGGAGAGAGGGCGGGTGATCCGGAATCACCCGACGAGTACGTCACCGTTCCGACTGAAGCAAAGCGTTTTACGGGCGAAGAAGCGCTCGGCCCGCGGGGATGGGGAGAGATGCTCGCATACTTGTCTTCGACGCCGCTCGAATGACGGGACGCAGGTGTTGGAGGCACTACCGCTAAACAATGCAGTCAGCGGGAGTCGCTCGAAACGAGAACTGTCCGGCAAATAAAATCTTGCGGGCATTCATTTCCTGGTGCGATCGACCGCGGCATCGCGTCGACATTCCGATCAGATCGAGTATCACCGGCGGCGCCGGATCCACGAGCCATCGCTCCGCGAGTGCAAATGCGCTGGATTGCTGGGAGTGGTCATTTGGAAGGATGGCCGACATTCCCGGCAGAGTCGCTCATAGGAATCTCCATGAGACGTTCTATCCTTTCAGCAACGCCAGATATTCCACCAGATTCCGCAGTTCCTGTTTGGTCAGCGGTTTGGCAATGTCATCCGGCATCGGTGACGGCGCGGGCTTTCTGGATTTGATGTCGGTTTTCTGAATCTTCACGATGCCTGCCTCGGCACCGGTGTCCAATTCAAAGCCGGTCTCGGTTTCATTCTTGACGACACCGACGAGGAACTTTCCGTCGTTGAGCTTGACGCCGGCGCTTTCAAAACCGGCGGCGATTTTCGCATTGGGTTGGACGATCGATTCAAGGATGTAATCGCGCGGCTGGCGCTTGCCGAGGTCGACCAGATTCGGGCCCACATTCCCCCCGCCTTCCTTCCCGACCATATGGCAGCGAACGCACGACACTTCCTGCTTCTCGAAAAAGATGCGCCGGCCCGCGACCGCGTCGCCCCCTTCGAGACATTCACGCCATGGGGAAAGGTTGTCCTCGGGCTTGCGATGTAAATCATACTGCTTCACCTTGGCGACCACCGCGTCGGATTTGCTCCGGGCGGCGGCCTCCAGAAGATCGAGCGTCGACGCGGCGGGAACCTTGCCGGCCAGCAGTTTGTCCATCCACGCCCCGAGAATCGCATCGGCAGCCACTCCACCCACCAGCGGCAAGGCCGAGAACACCGCCTGCTGATCCGCCGGTGAGGCCCCAGTCAGAATCGCATCGAGCTTCGCCACCGCTTCGGGCTGCGTGGTCTGCAACCGAATCGCCTCTCTGCGAAGTGCTGGCGATTTGCCATCGAGCAATCCGACCTTCAGGGCCGCCTTCAACTTCGGGCTATTCTGAGCGGCCAACACTTTGAGCGCCGCCGTCCGCACCTCTGACGAAAGTTTTGCATCCGCGACAAGATCATAAGCCGAATCCAGCGGTTCGAGACCGATCTTTTCCGCCATGCCCAGTGCGGCGATGCGAACCGAATCGCCGGAGTTGGCGACAATGCCCGCGAGCAGCGGTTTCATCGCGTCCGCCGCGATTTTCGGGTTGCGCGTTTTCTCGGGGAGAGGCGAGATCATGCCCATCACGTGATCGCGAATGGATGGTTTTTCCCATTCGGCTAACGCGTCGATCGCCTCCACCCGCAACGCATCCGCCACCTTCGGGTTGGCGCCGAACGTGGCGATGGCTTGCGCATTTTCAACGTGACCTTCGCGAAAGTTCGCATTGATCGCGCGGCGAAGCACGGGGTCCGACAGCGCCGGATTGACGATCATCGCCGCCAGCGCAGGACGCGCGGCGTCGATTGGCACCCCTGCGATCGCGCGGGCGGCTTCCAGCACGATCTTCGGCTCGGAATCGTTCAAAAACTTCGCCGCCTCCGGGCTTTCCCAACGGCGGAGGGTTTCCAAGACACCCAGCCGAACCGAGGCATTTTCACTCGTCGCGGCAGCCAGCACCGCGGGTCTGTCGTTGATCGCCGCGAGCGCCGTGAAACACGCGTGGCGAATAAAGGCGTCCTTGTCGGCGTTGCGGGCGAGCAGATCGAGAATTGCGGGAACCGCAGCCTTGTTGCCGATTTTGCCGAGCGCCTGCGCCGCGAAAAATGCCGCACGCGGTGGACCGTCTTTCAACAGCCCGACGAGCCCCTCATAAGCCCCGGTGAAATGCGCATCGCCCAACACCTTCGCCGACTGCGCACGCACTTCTTCATCCGCATCCGACAGCAGCGCAACCAATGGCTTGACCGCTTCGGGTGTCTTCCGAGCGAGTTGGCCCAGCCCCCAGATCCCATGCAATCTCCCTAAACCGTGACGCATCACAATGGAACCCGCCCCAGTTTTCAAAGCACCGGTCGCGGCGGACGTGAAAACCGGAATCGATGCCTCTCCCCGATCCGCCAGCTCAAGTTGCACCTCCTGCCGAACCCGCTGATCTACGTGTGCAAGCAGCGTCCCCAATTCACGGCCATCTCTTTTCTCCATTCCCTCCGCCAACAAAATCTTCGTTGCCGCCACAATCGGTCGCTTCACCACTTCTTCATCGAAGAACCGATAAATCCGCCCTTTATTCGGCCGCTCCCACCCATTGGTCCAGTCGGCGGCATAGAACCCGCCATCGGTCCCGAACTCCACATCCGTCGGCAGAATCTGCCACACAAATTGCTGCCGATCCTCCATCGTGAAGCTCGCGCCGTGCGGCTTCA
>JANXVV010000067.1 GCA_025351525.1 Humisphaera sp.
AATCCCCATCCGCGTCGAAACCGAAGAGCGAAAGGCGGAAACCATCCCGACCGCGGGCCGCCCCGTGACAGCCACCGACGTTGCAACCCGAACGCAGAAACACCGGCATCACATCGAGCTTGAAGCTGATCGGAGGTTCGATTTTCGCATTCTTCACCGTGAGATCGATCGTCTCCTGTCCGTTCGGAGTTTGAACGAGGATCGTGGTTTTTCCGTCAGCGAGCGGCGTGATGATGTTGCCCTCGAGCGCGGCGATGGCCGGATCGGTGACGGTGAGCTTGGCGGCGGCGGTGACGTCGCGGGTCACGCCATCGGGCTGGGTGAATTTGCAGACGATGGTCTGACGGGCACGGGAACCGGTCAGCGAGATTTCGTTCGGGTAGACGTGAAACGGTTTCGTTAAATCTTCGGGCTTTGGCGTAAACACTGCGGGTGCAGGTGCTGTTTCAGCAGCTATCAGCGGACGAACCGCGAAGGACGTGAGCAGGACTGCAAGAAGAGTCCATGTCAGTTTGGGGATGGCTGTGCTCATAGAGGTAATACCCACGAAATCAAGTTTCATTCGCGATTTAAAAAAAGGTTATTGGAGGTTTTGCAAGAATTTCTAAGCGTCTCAAAGCGTCTTCAAGCCGGGGTGGAGCGGCGAGTGCAACGAGTTGCGCAACCCCGGATCTCTTGGGCCTATCAGCGGAAGAATCCGGGGTTGCGCAGTTCGCTGGCGCTCACCGCTCCACCCCGGCTTGGAGATTTTGAGTTCGAAGAGGCTTGGATCAGTTAAAAGACGTTATTTCTTTTCCTCGGCTTGCTCCAATCGCAACTTCTCCAGCCGCGATATCACCTTTGGCGCAGTCGGGGCCGGTGCGGCACTGGCGGTTTGAGCGGGCTTGGGTGTGGCGTTCGCTTTGGCTGGATCGATGCGGATTACGCCGCCCTTGGCCAGACTCTGCACGACATCTTCACCGTCTTTTTTAATCGTCGCCTGGACGAACATCGAACTGCTCTGGCCCGGCGCCGCTTTCGCAGCGGCGACGACGTCAAAAACTACCTTCGTGTCGTCCGCCGTGATCTCGCGCGCTTCGGCAGTGGTGTTGCTAGGCAATCCGAGCAATTCCAACTTCGCCTTGCCTTCAAACTTCACGTTTTGCGTCAACTCGCAAACCACCTGGCTGGTCGTGCTTTGCTCAACCGCCGCCATCTGCATCTTTCCCGCCAGGTACGGCGTGGCAATCGTCAGATTGACCAACTGCGTTGACACCCACAACGGGCCGCCCACATCCGAAGACCCAGTCACGCAGATTTTCCAATCGCGCGGCGAAGTGCCATCGCCTGCACTCAACGGCATTTCAATTTCAGATTTATCCGCCGGCATATCCACCGGCTGGGCATTCACACCGGGCGGGTTAAAAAGTAATTTGCAGTTGATGACCCCTTTGAAATCAGGCTTGCGCTCGGCCATGATTTTCAGCTTCATCGAACCGTTCTGCACGAGCGGAGCCTTGGGCTGCATGAGCGTGAGCTTGAACGGCGCTTCCTCCGTCACTGCCACGGCGAGTTGATGCACCTGCACATGGCTATACGGCGTATTGTTCGGCTGGCCGATCACCAACTCCACCTGCTGCGTCAACTGCGAGTCGAGCGATTCCTTTGCATCCGCCGGCTTGGCAATGAAGTCGCACAATTTCCCCGCAATCGGCGCATCAATGGCGGCTTCAAAAACCACCGGTGTCACATCCGTCTGCGTGCGAAACGGTTCGGCGATCATCGTGATGCCATCCGGCAACTTTTCCGTGGCGAGCGTCAGTTCACCATTCGCGCCATTGCGGATGTGGCGCACCAGCGTCGCATAACGGTTGCCGCGCGGGACGGGAATCGTCTGTCGATCCTGGGTCGGGCCATTCACCTGGCCGGCATTCGGAATGGAGATTACCACCGACGGTCGCGGCGTGGTCAGCTCAATCCGATACGCGTATTCCGGCCCACCCCCGCCGAGATGATCGCGAATACCCACGACATAATCTCCATCCGCGGGCGGTGTAAATCGGAGATAGCTATCCGGGTTGCCGGCGTCGTCATTGTTAGCCAGATACTGACCCTTGGCATCCCACACGGTAATGACCGAATCAAGCGGCGACCGCAGTCGGCGCGCCCAGACATTGATCTCGATCGGCCGGCTTTTATAGGCCTTGAACTTGTAGCAGTCCTGCGTCTTCGGTTGCTTCACGATTCCATTGAAAGCCAGGGGCGGTTGGGTATCGGTTTCCTGAGCGGTGTTCACCTCGTGGTGCTCCCCTTCCTGCATCACATTCGGAAACGAAGAAACGCGCAAATAATTCGGGCTGGGGGGCGATTCCTGATTTTGAACGACGTACACCGGCAGTTGTTCCGATACGGCCATCGGAAGCGTCACTTTCTGATTGATCGTGCCCGAGGGGTCGCCGATAAATTGGACATCCAGCGTTTCACCCACTTCGCCGCCCAGCGGATAGACGATTTTTGGGCGCGGGTAGGTGCCGACGTGCAGGCGATAGTGCGAGTCGCCCGTCCCGCCAAAAGCGCTCTCACGAACT
>JANXVV010000092.1 GCA_025351525.1 Humisphaera sp.
GAGATGCCGCCCCATGAAAGCGACCTCGCCTCAGAAGCGGCCCACTGCCGACGAACCCGCTCATCCATCACCGGATCCAGGGAAATGAACTTCCGCCGAATCCCTTCGGCAATCGTCGCGTCATGCATTCCCTCAGTATAAGACATCAAGACAACTTGAACAAGTTATCGGTGCGCGAGCCCTTAGCCAACGATCCAGCGTAAGCTCACATCTTCTGCACATGCTCCTCATCCAATATCTCTTGTACCGTCAACAGCTTGATAATTCTACCCGTTCGCTTGTGGAACGCTGAGCATTCCTGCACGGCGTCGGAGGAGAAAGCGAAGCTGACGAAGAAGCCGCGTTGGCGGTCTTCGCGCATCATGACGGCTTCGAATTGGTCGATTGTCGCGGGGCGGCCGACTTTGTCCATCTGCTTGACCTGAATCGGGAACCAGTCCTCGGCGAACATGTGATCGGTTTGGTCCTTCTTGCCTTTGCTGGCGGCTTCGGCGGGCTTGGTGCCGACGGGATAGATTCGGCCATCGATGCCCATGTCGCCGCGTTCCATGGGCGCAGCGAACTACGCAGGTATTGCCCGCAATAGGCCGTCGCAGCGATCATAAACATCATCCGGATCAAGGCGGTCGATCTCCACCGGCGTCTCCCAATTGCGGCCATGCCCGACCCAATGTCGAGGCCGCAGGCATTCTCGATAATTTCCGACGATGTGATTGTTCATGACTTGGGCATCCTTGAGCACATCGAGAATCCCACCCTCGTCGAAATCGGGTCGGCGTTTCTTCGGGGCAGACAGATCCCTATACCACTGCTGATAAGCGCGCGACAGACTGTCCTTGAGTTGTTTCCCGACACGATGAAAATAATCGTCTTTGATGCTGGCCTCGGCACTGGCGACAAGATTGAGCGTCGCAAGTCGATCCAATTCCTGTCGTTGCGCATCAAAGTAAGCATCGATTCCGGCCTGAGTCAGTCCAAGAAAGCGCGCCGCAACTGGAGTTCCGTTCTGAATGGCGCGCATGACCGCAGCGCGCTGATCGACGAGGGCTTCAACCATTCCGCGATACCAGTTGCGGATTTCGTCAAGCGTTTGACGCTCTCCGATTTCAGGATCGAGTGGTGGAAGGGGCACGGGACGGTTACTCCCGCATAACGCGCTTGAGAACCTCCGCAAGCGACGATTCGTCGAACGGCACAACGACAAGGGTCGGCTGGCGCGAGCGGACGAAACTCCATCTGCCATCGGGTTGAACGATCAGCACTTCCGGCACCCCGCGCTCGCCGAGTACATCGACGCGACCGCTGGCCCCAGCGATGTTGCGGCCCACGGGCGAGAAACGCACCTGCTCGTCGCCAACCAACAGTATTAGGTCGTCAACTTTGTACGTTCCGATGTGGTTCTCACTCAATTCCTTCGCACGTTGTTGTATCGCCACCGTCTGTTGCGCGACCGCCTCGGCGAGAAGAGCCTCCACCTGATGGTACAGATCGCCTACCGCCGCCAGATACTTGTTGCGGCGATCGTCCCAATCAATGCCAGCCCCACTCGCAGACTGCTGATGCTTCCGTTGGAAAATCTCAGTCAAGCTTTGAATCATGTTCGACCTCAAAAACTATTGTACACCGTGGATGCACTCGATCCAGCATCACCTTGACGTAAGCGGCGGCGTGCTCCTCGCAGTGGTAGTGAAAGCTGCCGGTTTTCTTGAGGACGCGGGGACGCGGGGACGCGGGCGAGTTGCGCGCAGCGATCTTCGCATGTAGTCGATGTAGGCAGCGGTGGAGGCGTGGCGGTCTTCGAAGGCTCGCTTTCCCTTGGTTTCGCCCCAGAAGACTTCGTAATTGCGGTTGCTGTTGAATGGTGGATCGATGTAGATCAGGTCGATGTAGGCATCGGGGAGCTTGGCGAGTTGTTCCAGATTGTCGCCGCAATAGACGACGCGGGTGTCGAGCAGGGAAGATGGTCGCGCCGACGGAAGCTTGCCAGCCCGCGGCGCGGAATGAGGCGGCGGAGGCGGCGGGGTCTGAGAATTTAGTGGGGCAATCCCCTTTTTTGGCATATCCGAACATTACCCCCACAGGCAAGCGAATGCAACGAACTGGTGCGTGGGAACAGGCTATCCACAGCAGGAGCCAGAAAACGGGACAGGTCCAATATAGACAGGGTTATTTTCCCGGAATATCCTGATCCCCATGCCCCGACAACCGCGACATGCCCCAGGCGGTGTCCTTTATCATGTGCTGAACCGCGGGCGGGACGGAGGGAATTATTCGCCGGAACGCAGGACTATGCCGCGTTACATCGCGTCCTGCATGAAACCGTCGAGGCCACCGGAATGCGGCTGT
>JANXVV010000093.1 GCA_025351525.1 Humisphaera sp.
ACAGCCGCATTCCGGTGGCCTCGACGGTTTCATGCAGGACGCGATGTAACGCGGCATAGTCCTGCGTTCCGGCGAATAATTCCCTCCGTCCCGCCCGCGGTTCAGCACATGATAAAGGACACCGCCTGGGGCATGTCGCGGCTAGCGGCTAACGATTCACGCCATGGATCGCGAGAATCGGGCCGGGGGGAACGGGCATGGCGCCGAGAATGGTATTGCGGACTCGCGGTGGGTTGGCGGTCGGATCGAGTTGCCAGCCGACCACCGCGAATAGTCCACCGCTGTCGGGTTGGCCGCGACCGAGCAATTCATCTTCGTAGCTTTCGAGGGAATCATGGGGGCCAAATGCGAAGGCCGGGTCGTAGATGCGCGAGCCGTTTTCATCCGCGACGATCACGATGGCGTGATTGGCGAAAAAGCCGGGCAGCGTACCGGATTCGCTGGGGCAGGGGGTGCCGAGCGGTGCCGCTTCTTCCACTCGCCACGCGGGCGAGCAGTGAGGCGCGGGATGGTGGATGGAATGAGCGAAATCACCGGCGTCGAGGTTCCAGCCGTCGTCGGGCGGAGTGCCATCGGCGTTTGCAAACTGCCAGTGAAAGGGTTTGACGAGCAGTCCCACTTCGGAAACCGTTTGAAGATTGCCCCGGCCATCGGGAATGTCGAAACTGGGGACTCGAAACCGTTGCGCGATCGAGGCTTGATCGACTTTCACGCCGGCAACGGTGGAACGGATGCCGTGGATCGCCAGCGCCTCGGCGAACAAGTCGGCCCATCCCAGGCAACTGCTGTCCGTCGCGGTGATGAGCGCTTGGGCATCGCGGCGTATGTAGGCATCGGTGGAACGGCCGGGACTGAACTCGCGCCAAAACGTCAACGGTTCATGCCGGGCGTTGGTCGCGGAATGCCCGTATCGAAATCCAGTGATCCGCCGCCAGATCGCCTGCTCGATCGTACACCGATCGGCGGGAGCGGAGCAGGCCAGATGATAAAATGATTCCCGAGGCTGGGCATTTACCGGAGCGCTTGCGGTGATATACAGCCGAACGGGAACGGTGCCCAGCGATTCGTATTCGGGCAACGAATCATTTAATGCCTCAATGACGCGGAATTCCCAGGTCCAGTCTTCGTCAATCGTGCCGATTCGATGTCTCGGAAAGAGGGCGTTCAACTCCAATTCGGCCTCACCGGCGACGTTGAAGGAAACGTGTTGCGGCGCAACGCGTTCGATGCCGTTGCAGTGAGCGCGAAGGATACAGGATCGCGCCTCACCGCTCGTTCGATGGAGCGAAAGTCGAAGATGCGCGCCGGCGGAGGCGCTGCGCGTGTACGCCGCTGGAACGGTTGAGTGTGGTGTGACATCGGTGAAAATAATCCCGGCTCGGGTTCGATCGAACGGTGCGGTTGCGGGAGAATCATCGCGAATGATCGGTGCGCCGCCCTCGGCGTGGTAATGATGGGACGCGCCAAACGACAGCCGTTTCAGGGCCACCTGAGTGCGCGATGAGGTCGAGGGCCGATCCGCGAAGGTCAGCGTCAGGGTATCCAGTTCCGTTCGATTGCAACCGACGAGCGGGACGTTGCGCAGCAGAAGCGTCTCGAAATTTCCTGAATCAATTGAATTCATCGGAGTACCGCGACCCGCGTCAACAGACACCTATGACAACTTGGAAGAAATTCACATTCCGTTTCTTCGCGCTGAGAAGAAACATAGCCTGCGATGAAGAGTGGGAAAATCGGGCGCAATACGGGATTTGATCTGCGAAATATCCGCGCTTCACGCGCATTATTTCGTAGTGGCGGATGTGTAATTACGCGGTGGAAGTGGGTGGATGTGGCAGACTGCGGCGCACCAAGGAATGTCGGGGCGGATCGCCCCCACAATTTTTTGTGGAAGCATTCAACCGCAATTATTGAAGCGTGCTGACCCCGGTGCGAATCGCAAATCGGGTGAGACCGGCGATCGAATGGATCTGCAATTTCTCCATCAGATTGTGCCGGTGCGTATCCACCGTGCGATTGCTGATGTGCAGCATGTCCCCGATTTCAGCGCTGGATTTTCCTTCGGCGATCAATTGCAATATCTCGCGTTCCCGCCCGGAAAGTTTGTCGAGCTCGTCGACCTGCTCATCCCCCTGCGCGCGACGGACATAATCATCCATCACCACTTCAGACAGCTTGGGACTCAGATACGTTTTGTCAGCCATCACCGACTTAATCGCGATTAGCAGTTCGGAAAAGGCGGCTTCTTTTAGCACGTAACCCAGAACGCCGGCTTTGAGGGCTTCGAAAATATATTGCCGTGAGCTGTGCATGGAGAGCATGAGCAAGCGCACTTCGGGGAATTCGGCCTTGATCTGCCGGGCGGCTTCGATGCCGTTGAGCTTCGGCATCGCCACGTCCATCAACACCAGATCCGGCTTCAAGGTTCGGCAAAGATCGAGCGCGGCATGTCCGTCACCGGCCTCTCCCACCACTTGGAGATCCGGTCCCGAACTCAACAATGCATGAACCCCGGCCCGCACCAGGGTGTGGTCTTCAACCAATAAAATACGAGTGATCATGGATTCGACTTACCGTCTTTACGACATCAATGGGTAGGCACTGCTGTGCCTTCACTTACAGGCGGCTTACAACAAATTTGCGATCCGTAACATTGCGTATCACGGAGTCAGTTATTACCGCACTTGCTTATACAACGCGGTCGGAGACTTTTTGTTTGACGACTTCCAGAGATTCTATGTCGGCATTTTGAGGAAGCACCGGTAATTCAAGAATCACGCGGGTTCCTTCGCGCAACTGGGATTCAATTTGCATTGTTCCCCGCAAAGCCGTCAACCTTTCGCGAATCCCTCGCAGCCCTAAACCGCGGCG
>JANXVV010000149.1 GCA_025351525.1 Humisphaera sp.
ATCCGTGGCTTTGACTTTCTTCACCGGGTCGCGAAGCACGAATTTCTTCTTGGGTTTGGGGAATTCAAACACGACGCCCTTGGCGTTCTGTGCGATGCCGCCGACCTTCAGGATTTTCGCATGAGCCGACTTGCTGTACCACCCGGCGAGAATCGTCAGCTTCTTCGTGAATTTTCCTTCGCAGAGGATCTTCACCGGCAACTTGAAATCGGGGATCAATCCCTTGTCCTTCAGGGCCACCGGATCGACCGTGGCGCCGTCTTCGAAAAGTTCGTCGACCTGCTGCAGATTGACGATGTAATAGCGATGCTCGAAGTTCTGATTGCTGAACCCGCGCTTGGGGAAGCGTTTGAAGATCGGCGTCTGGCCGCCTTCATAGCCCCGCTTGATGTAGGTGCCGGTACGTGCGCCCGAACCCTTGTTACCGCGGCCGGATGTTTTACCGTGACCGCTCGATTCACCGCGACCCTTGCGCTTGGATGGCTTGGTTCGGGGAGCGCCCTGCACGGCTTCGTGAATCATCATGGGAGAATCCTATCTGCTAACGCCGAGATCAATGACCCCGACTCGCATCTTCATATTTCTTTAGTAGCATGTATGTTAGGCCGTGACCAATTCGCCGACACCCTTGGCCAGCTTGACACCGCGAATCGCTTCGACCTGCTCGCGATTCTTCAGTGCCTGGAGAGCGGCGATCGTCGCCTTCACCAGGTTCTTCGGGCTGCTGGATCCGTAGACCTTGCTGAGAATGTCGGTGACGCCAACCAGTTCCAACACCGGGCGGACGCTCTTGCCGGCGGTGACACCGGTACCCGGACGAGCCGGAACCAGAATCACCGTGCTGGCACCATAGGTGCCTTTGCTGATGTGGGGGACGGTGGTCCCCTTGAGATTCACCTTGAACATCTGCTTGCGGGCATCTTTCGTGGCTTTTTCGACGGCCATCGGAACTTCGTTGGCCTTGCCGTAACCGATGCCGCAATTTCCCTTGCGATCACCAACGACCACCAGAGCCCCGAAGCTGAATGTTCGGCCACCTTTGACGACCTTCGAGCAGCGATAGATGCGGACGACGGACGACTCGATGCCGCTCTCATCCCCGCCGCGATCGCGATTATCGCGACCACCTCGACCACCGCTTTGACCACCGCGACCGCCACCGCTCTGCCCGCCGCGATTACCGCCTTGGCCACCGCGATTACCGCCGGGGCCGCCGCGACCCCCACCACCGCCGCCCGCGCCGCGCGAATCGCGCTGGCCCCCGGCGGGAGCCGAGGGTGCCGCTGCCTGCGTGGGTGCCGGAGTCTGTTCTGCCGCTGCTTGTTGTTCTTCAGCCATGGTTACAATCTCAATACTAGAATTTCAGTCCACCCTCGCGAGCCGCATCCGCCAATGCCTGGATCCGGCCATGATATCGGCGACCACCGCGATCGAACGCCACCGCCGTGACACCGGCCGCTTTGGCCCGGTCCGCGATCGCCTTGCCGACCAGCTTCGCCGCCGCGATATTCCCGCCGTTCTTCGCATCCCCGATGATTTCGGAGACGACGCTCGAGGCCGAAGCCAGCGTCTTGCCGTCGAAGTCGTTGATGATCTGTGCGTAAATATGCTTGCTGCTGCGGTAGATCGAAAGGCGGGGCCGTTCGACCGTCCCAAACACGCCCTTGCGAACGTGGTACTTGCGTCGAAGCAGACGCTTTGCTCTATCTTTATTTTTGTCCATTGTCTTTCAACCTCGGGACCGTCGGATTTGTTCGACAATCCAATTGAGTGAATATTAGTGGAAAGTGGAGGGTGGAAAGTTGATAGTAAAGACAACCTTCTGCATTTTACTAACAACTTTCCACTATCCACTAACAACTTCTGCTTACTTTGACCCGGCTCCGGCAAACGCCTTGCCTGGCTTGATCTTGACTTTTTCGCCTTCGTAACGCACACCCTTGCCCTTGTAGGGTTCCGGCTTGCGGACGCTGCGGACGTCGCTGGCGAATTGACCGACTTTTTGCTTGTCAGCTCCACTGATGTGGATCTTCATCGGGCCTTCGAGCTTCACGTCGACGCCGGGCGGAATTTCAACCGGGATGGTGTTGGCATAACCAACCGACATCACCAGGTTCTTGCCCTTCTGCTCGACTTTGTAACCGACGCCCTGAATTTCCAGCGTCTTCTTATAGCCGTCGGTGACACCGACGACCATGTTGGCCAACAATGCGCGAGTCAGGCCGTGAAGGGCCTTGCTCTGCTTGTCATCGTTGGGCCGGGTGACGACCAGTTCGTTCTTTGCCGAATCGTGCGCCACTGTGATCAGCGGATGCACGTTCAACTCCAGTTTGCCCTTGGCGCCTTCCATCACAACATGATGGCCGGCAAGGCTCAGCTTGACGCCCTTGGCGATCGGCACGGGTTTTTTTCCAATACGACTCATTTAAAGCACCTAAATGCAAGTTGCCAGTTGTTAGTTGCCAGTTGCCAGTAAAAGTCAGATGCCGATTTCTACTGGCAACTGGAAACTGGAAACCGGAAACTTCTCAGCTCACCGTACACAGCAATTCACCGCCGACGTTTAGCTCGCGGGCCTGGCGATCGCTCATCACACCTTTGCTGGTGCTGACGACCGCGATGCCCATGCCGTTCAGCACGTTGGGCAGTTCGCCCACGCCGCGATAAACGCGGCAGCCTGGTTTGCTGGTGCGGTCGATCGTATGAATGACCTTCGCGCCGTCCAGGGCATATTTCAGCTTCACGCGGATCGTGCCCTGTTTGCTGTCGTCGATCTTATCGAACTCTTCGATGTACCCTTCATCCTTCAGCACCTGGGCGATGCCGCCGCAGATCTTGCTGTTCTGAATGAGCACCAGACGCCGGCCCACCCGGTTTGCATTCCGGATCCGAGTCAGCATGTCCGCGATGGGGTCTTGATTGTTCATTACCTAAAACCAGTTGCTAGTTGTCAGTTGCCAGTAGTCAGTTGCCAGTTAAATATACAGTCGTAGTACGCCTTTTACCGGCAACTAACAACTAACAACCGGCAACTACTCTTCTTACCAGCTTGCTTTTTTAAGTCCGGGAATATAACCGGCCAACGCCAGTTCCCGGAGCATGATGCGCGACACTTTGAACTTGCGCAGCACCGCGCGGGACCGGCCAGTGATCTGGCAGCGCATCCGCGAGCGCGTCGGGCTCGAGTCACGGGGAAGCTTTGCCAGACCGGCAAAGTTCTTTTCCTTTTTCAACTGCCGGCGAATGTCGGCATATTTCTTGACGAGCTCTTCCCGACGTTTCTGCTTCGCAACCCAGGCTTTCGTGGCCATGTGTTATTCCTTAATCTTTCTTCGTGTCGTCCCGGAAAGGCATCCCGAACTGCTTCAGCAGTTCGCGGCCCTCATCGACATTCTTTGCCGTCGTGACGATCGTGATGTTCATCCCCTGCTGGAACGTCACGGTCGTGCCGTCCACTTCCGGGAAAACAGTCTGCTCGTTGAATCCAAAGTTGTAATTGCCGCCGTTATCGAAACCCTTGGGGTCGATGCCGCGGAAATCCTTCACGCGGGGAAACGCCAGGGCGATCAAACGGTCGACGAACTCGTACATCCGCTTGCCGCGAAGGGTCACCTTCAAACCGGTTTCCATGCCTTCACGAACCTTGAAGTTCGCGACGCTCTTCTTGGCCTTGCAGCGAATCGGCTTTTGACCGGCGATGACCGTCAGCTCTCGCTCGGCCTGCTCGATCTTGGCCTTGCCCTCACCACCAAGCGTGGCATATTTACCGACGCCCATCGAGATCACCAGTTTGTCCAGCTTCGGAATCGCCATCGCGTTCTTGTAGCCGAACTTCTGCTGCATCCCGGGGATGATCTCATTCTTGTATTTTTCGATCAGTCGCGGCGTGGGGATCGGACCGGTTGGTGTTTCGCCCGTGTCCAGCTCCACTTTGGCGGTCGCCACGGGGCGCTTGAACTTCTTATCGCCGCCCTTCTTACCGCCTTCGTCGCCGCCCTTACCCGGCTGCTTTTCGCCTTTGGGCTTCGACTCCTTGGTGGAGTCCTTCTTGTCTTTTTTGTCTTCTTTGTCTTTTGCCATAACTGCCTCGTCGGTCTGGTGCGGGTCGCACGGTCTCGTCGCAAATCACTTCTTGCCGGTGCGTCCCAAATCGGTGCCGGTCTTGACCGCAACGCGATGCTTGACGCCATCCTTCACTTCGGCCTTGACCCGCGTGCCCTTGCCGGTCGCCGGATCGAGCGGCATGACATTGCTCAGGTGGATCGGGGCATCCTTCTGAATGCGGCCACCCTGCGGATACCGCTGCGAGGGACGCACATGCTTCCACACGCGGTTGATCCCTTCGACGATGACGCGGTCCTTGGCCGTCAGAACACGCAGCACCTTGCCGCTCTTGCCCCGATCGGCCCCCGTCACCACCATCACCGTATCGCCGCTTTTAATATGTCGTGCCATGTCAGTTGCCAGTTGATAGTTGCCAGTTGCCAGTGACTGCTCGCTGCTATTTTGCCTTTCACTGGCAACTAACAACTAACAACTGGCAACTTCCTCCTCAAACCACTTCCGCCGCCAGCGACACGATCTTCATGAAGTTCTTGTCGCGGAGTTCACGGGCGACCGCTCCGAAGATACGGGTGCCGACCGGGTCGTTTTCCTTGCTCACCGTGACGGCGGCGTTGCGGTCGAACCGCACATAGCTGCCATCCGGGCGGCGCGTCGGATGTTTCGTGCGAACCACCACGCATCGGATGATCGAACCCATCTTCACATCCCCGCCCGGCAGTGTCTTCTTGACGGCACAGATGATGATGTCGCCGACATGCGCCACCTTACGCTTGAACTTGCCCTTGCTGCTGCTGCCGCCCAGCACCTTGATGCACATCGCTTCCTTGGCACCGGTGTTGTCCGCAATGTCGACTTGTGTTTGTTGTTGAATCATTGTCTAGCTCGTAGTTGCCAGTTATTAGTTGCCAGTTATTAGTTGCCAGTCGCCAGTGAATACGCCGGTTCTTGCCTTTACCGGCAACTAACAACTGGCCACTGACAACTTTTTCTTCATTGCTTTTCCGGCGCCTTGCCCGTCATCACTTCTTCGGCCGAGACCTGCACGGCTCGTTCCGGGGCTTTGGTGACGATCCGCAACAGGCGGTGATGTTTCGTCTTGCTCAGAGGGCGGCACTCGGCGATTTCGACTGTGTCGCCTTCCTTCGCCAGGTTCGCCTCATCGTGGGCATGGAGCGTGGTCCGACGCTTGAGGAATTTGCCGTACTTGGCATGACGGGTCTGGTAATTCACCACGACCTTGATCGTCTTGTCTCCCTTGTCCGAGGCCACCACGCCTTCCAGCGTGCGGAGCAACGGGCGCGGTTCGACGGTCTTTTCGGTTCCTGTGGACGTCTTTGTTTCTGCCATGGTCTCACTCTACATTCAGCCGCTCGCGGCTTAGCACCAAAATCAATTTCCGGAAGTTTATTTCGCGGCCGCAGCGACCGCATTCTTCTTCACCGCGAGTTCTCTCTCATGAACCAGCGTCTTCAACTGGGCGATCTCACGCCGGGTCTTCCCAAGCTGGCTGGGGTCTTCCAGCTTCTCGGTGACGGCCTGGCTGCGAAGATCAAACAGATGCTTCTGCTTGTCCTTCAGCTCACTGGTGAGGGCGTCGGTCGGTTTCTCTCTTAATTCTTTCAAGCTCATGGGCGGTTCCCATTTCAATTTTCAAATTTCAGATTCAAAATCTCAGATCAAGCCACCGAATGGCGACGATGCACGAATCGGCAGGCGATCGGCATTTTGAATGCCAGCCGGGCCAGACATTTCTTGGCGGTGGCTTCATCCACCCCGCCGACCTCGAACAGGATCGTGCCGGGCTTCACAACGGCGCACCAGAATTCGGGTTCACCCTTACCGCTACCCATGCGGACTTCCAGGGGCTTGGCCGACACCGACTTGTGCGGGAAGATCCGGATGTACAACCGGCCTTCGCGACGCAGAAAATGGCTGGCGGCGACGCGACCGGCTTCGATCTGGCGGGCGGTGATCCAACTCGGCTTCAAAGCCTGTAGACCGAACTCGCCAAACGCCACCGTATTGCCGCGGGTCGCATTACCCTTGATCTTACCGCGTTGGCTTTTGCGGAATTTCACCCGCTTGGGCATCATTGGCATAAGTCACCTAAATTCAGTTGCCAGTACTTAGTTGCGAGTTGCCAGTAAAAAAGCCGTGTGCCCTGCCTTTTCTGGCAACTGACAACTGGCAACTGGCAACTTCCTTGTTCACCTTCGGCCTCTTCGCGGCGCGCCACCTGGCCGGGCGTCGGTGTCTTCCACCGTTTCACCGTAGATCCCGCGATAGATCCAGACCTTCACGCCGATCGTGCCGAAGGTGGTCATCGCCGTTGCGACACCGTAATCGATGTTCGCTTGGAGCGTCGTCAACGGAACCGATCCAACCGTCGTCACTTCGCTGCGGGCGATTTCAGCGCCACCCAGGCGACCGCTCACGACGATCTTGATTCCCTTGGCTCCGGAGCCCATCGTTTCCTCGTTGCGCTGTTTCAGCACGCGACGGAAAGCGGCTCGCTTTTTCAACTGCTCGGCGACCGACTCGGCCACCAACTGGGCATTCAACGCCGGGTTCTTGATCTCGATCACCTTGATCGGCGCAACCTTACGCTTGATCAGATCTTCGAGCTCTTCACGCAGCTTGTCGACCTCGGCACCCTTGGGACCGATGACCAGACCGGGACGGGCCGTCCGCAGGGTCACGGTCACTTCTTCGCGCGTCCGCTCGATGTTCACTTCGGCGACGGCGGCGAAAGGAGGCTTGCGATTCAGCTTCGCATCCACATGCCGGCGAATCTTGAAATCCTCACCGAGGAAGTCACCGTACGCCGCCTTGGGGGCGTACCAGCGGGATCGCCAATCTTCCGTGATCCCGACTCGAAAACCGACAGGGTTGACTTTCTGACCCATAAACGCGCTCTGATTTCTGTAAAAACTTACCGACCGAGTTTGTCCCGTTCGCCCAGCTCAACCACCAAGTGGCTGGTGCGCTTCTTGATCTCGTACGCCTTGCCGCGATCCTTCGGTTGGAACCGCTTGACCACCGGACCCGGATCGGCGTAGGCTCGACTCACGTACAGCGTGTTCGTGTTCGCTTCCTTTTCACCGGCATTGGCGACGGCGGAACGGACGACCTTGCTGATCAGGACCGCCGACCGCTGCTTGTTGAACCGTAAGACGGTCAGCGCGTCATCGACATCGCGACCTTTGATCAGGTTCATCACCAATCGCGCCTTACGCGGCGAGATGCGAGCGAACCGGTGTGATGCTTGAAAAGCCATTTGTACCTCAGTGCCTGAAAACAGGTGGCATGGGCGTCTCGCCCATGTCTTTTTTCGGAAAAACGCATGGGCGAGACGCCCATGCCACCTTAGCG
>JANXVV010000195.1 GCA_025351525.1 Humisphaera sp.
CAGGATCGCGGGGTATGAGGGTACGGCGAACGATCCGGTCATTTTAAAATAGGGACGCCGTCACCGGCACCACCATCGCATTTGGGTGCTTTGAATAAGGTGGCATGGGCGTCTCGCCCATGCATTTCTTCGGCCAAAAAGCATGGGCGAGACGCCCATGCCACCCGCTTTTCAAAAGACCCATTTCGAGTTTCTGGTTTCCAATTTCACCTCTGCACTCTCGCCGACCCGCCTTTCGCCAGCGATTCCACCTCGTCCAGTTTCGCCACCGTCACATCGCCGGGGAAAGTCGTCAGCAGCGCGCCGTGGGCCCAACCTAATCGCAGTGCTTCCTCGGGTGACTTACCGGCGATCAGACCGTAGAAAAGCCCCGCCGCAAAACCATCGCCGCCGCCGATCCGGTCCACGACATCCAACTGCATGGTCGGGCTGACGTAGCGCTTTCCATCCAGCCAGAGCACCGCCGCCCAGTCATGGCGATTGGTGGAATGCACCTCGCGCAGCGTCGTCGCCACCATTTTTATATGGGGGTGCTGCTCGATGACCAGGTCGATCAATTTGAAGAAAGCCTCGGGGTCGAGCTTCGATTTGCCCGCCGCCACATCCGGGCCTTTGATCCCCAATCCCTTTTGCAAATCCTCCTCGTTGCCGACCAGTGCATCGACATGGCTGACGATCTTTTTGATGACCTGCACGCCCTTGGCCTCGCCGCCCGCCGACGCCCACAGTTTGGCCCGGTAGTTCAGGTCGAACGAGTTGATCGCTCCTTGTGCCTTGGCGGCTTTCATCCCTTCGATGATGACGTCAGAAGTCGTCTCCGACAACGCCGCGAAAATGCCGCCGGAATGGAACCATTTGACTCCCCCGGCCATGATGGCGGCCCAGTCGAAATCGCCCGCCTCGAGCATCGCCCCGGCTTCGTTCGCGCGATTGTAGAAAACCACCGGTGCCCGAACGCCCTGCCCCCGGTCGCTGTACACAGTCGCCATATTGGGCCCGCGCACGCCATCGTGATCGAACCATTTATAAAACGGCGTCACCCCCGCCTCGCGCACCTTGGCCTGGATCAGTTCACCGATGGGATATTTGACCATGGCGGTGGCGACGCCGGTCTTCAGGCCGAAGCAATCGGAAAGATTGGCGGCGACGTTGTATTCTCCACCGGAGACGTGGATGTCGAAGTTCCGCGCCTTGCGAAACGGAATGATGCCGGGATCAAGCCGATGGACGAGGGCACCGAGGGAGAGAAAATCCAGCTTGGCGGCGGCGGGGATGTTGAGTGAGTTCATGCGGGTAATATAGCGGAGGGAGCGGTTGATTCCAGCGGAGAGGGTTGCGAGCATTTTTCGGAGGGCGGTCGTCCTCGACCGCCGTATCGGCGGCAGGGGACTGCCGCCCTCCAGGGGCGGCGCATAAAAAGGCCGGACGCTATTTCAAGCATCCGGACTTTTTCAATCCCGTACTCGGGGGCAAGAACGGGAAATTCGGAGTTCAGTGTGTATCCGTGATGGCCGCGAGAATGTGCTGGGAGACGATGCGATAGGCCTCATTTTTATCGCTCGGCCATTGATCCTTCATTCCATCCACTTCGCCAATATGTTTCGCGAGGTTATCGCGAAGTTTATTGCCATCGAGAGTATCGGGGACGTCGATCTTGTAGGAATTCATGACGGTTCCCTCATTTCGAACCGACAGCTTCACCGCCGGCGCGCCGCCGGAGGCGGGAAACATGACCGTCGTCATGTTGTTGACGGATTTGTCTTTGCCATTCACGGTGGCATCGACTTTATCCGATGCCATTCTCGCTTCACCGGGGTTGCCGCCCATCTCCATCTTCACTGGGGCGGCGAACACCAACTGTTCCTTGTCGCTGATCTTGAAATCCTCGTTGTATTTCGCTTTCCAATCGGCGCGGAATTTGTCGACCGCCATGTTGTAGTCGGCCCAACTGCTCTTATCGAGTTTACCGATGCGATCCCGATCGGCTTTGGTGAATGTGTCCACCACATCTCCCAATCCGTCCTTCGAGACGGCGGCTTCCACGGTCGCCGTCAACGTGTCGCGCGTTTTATTCATCGCGGTATCGGCCGAGGGCTGCATGGCATTGGACATTTTCTGACCCATGCTCTGCGCCGTTTCCTTCGTGCGATCCACCGCATTCCCCACCGCCTCACCGGTCTTCTGACCGGCGTTCGTGAGCGCATCGCTGGTCTTTTCACCGGCAGTTCGAGTATCCGTTTTGGGGGTATCGCTGGCTGTATCGGTTTTGCTGCATCCCATAAAGCCCGCCGTGCCGATGGCGAGCGAAGTGACGGTAATCAGTGCTGTCTTCTTCATTATTTCTCCTTATTTAATAGATTCACGAACTCACTAACCGTGCTGCAAACAGCGCACCCGCTGGATGCAAACCCGTCAAAATTAACCGGACCTATGACACTTTGCCGTTAATCAGACACTGGGAGTGGCTCAGGTCGCTCGTTTTTCGCAACAGTTTATCAAATGACAATGGCGATTAAAAAAACAGGATGGGACAGGATTGCAGAGTTGCCGGATTGACGTAATTCCGCTTACGATCAAAACGAACCTCGTGAGACTCTGCGGTGGGTACTCGCGTTCAGGTGAATAACATTTGGAAGGAACTATCCATGGAACTGAAACTGAATCGTATCGCTCTGGCCTGTGTGACTCCCTTCACTCTATTCGCCGTGGCGGCGGTGATCCCCGGTTTGGGGTGCGAGAAAGAAAAAGAGGTGACCCTGCAGCCGAAGGTGCCTGCGGATACGGCAAAGATGCCGGCGGACGTCGCTGCGTCGCCGATGATGGCCGTCGCGACGATCGGCGCTGCCGGTAGCGCCGCTACGCAGCCCGCCAATCAGCATGTCGCGGGAACGGTCACGTTTTTGCAGGATAAGGACGGCGTAAAAGCCGTCGTCGATTTGACCGGTCTTTCGCCCGGCAAACACGGCATCCACATTCATGAAAAGACCGACATGAGCGCCCCCAACCTCACCAGCGCCGGTGGGCACTGGGATCCTGACGGGCATAAGCAGCACGGTGGTCCCGCCTCTGAATCCGCCCAGCGCCACGCCGGTGATCTCGGCAATCTTGAAGCGGATGAAAACGGCAAAGCCCATTATGAAGTGAGCGTTTCCGGCGTCTCCATCGGCGGTAAGAACGACATCGTCGGGCACTCCGTCATC
>JANXVV010000207.1 GCA_025351525.1 Humisphaera sp.
GTCTCGCCCATGCATTTCTTCGGCCAAAAAGCATGGGCGAGACGCCCATGCCACCAGTTTTTCAAAAGACCCATTCCGCAAAGGCTGGCTTCCTGCGGAATCCGGGTCGTCGCTGAAGCTCCGATCCCGGCGTGTTGGAGGATCAAGAAAAGGTGGGGACACTCATCAATAATGGACCGGACAAGGACATCATTCCCGGATGCTCCAAATTGAATTTACTTACCCCTTTTTATGGGTCCCGACGAGTTCCCTCTATTTCCCCGCCACCTTCGCCCCGATCACCCTGATCTTGTGAATCCCCGGCGGTTGGGACAGCAATTCATCCGCCTTGGACATCAGTGCCTTGGCGATTGGGCCATCCAGATGCGCCTGGCGGGCTTCTTCGGTTTCGAAGGTGTCGAAGATGCCGAATGATTGATCGTCCTCGGCGAACGCATACCAGGTCGCCGTGCCCGGCTCGGCCTGGGCCATCGCCACCGCTGACTTGAGCAGCGCCTCCACTTCGGCGGATTTTCCGGGCTTGGCTTTGAGATGGGCATAGAGCGCGAATTTCAGCATGAGATCTCCTTGCGAGGGTTTCGGTTGGATCGTCATTGTTTGTAGATGGCCGCTGCAAAAGACGCAACGGGAAAAGAATGAACGGACTACAGTAATTGCCGTTTCACTTCAGCTTTCCCATGACCGCGTCTGCAAACTCTTCGGTTCCCGCGTTGCCGCCCAGGTCGCGGGTGAGCGACTTGCCCTCCGCCAGCACCGCATCGTAAGCCGATCGGATTTTATTCGCGATTTCGTCTTCGTGGAGGTGATTGAGCATCATCACGGAGCTCATGATGAGGGCCAGCGGATTGGCGATGCCGCGGCCGGCGATGTCGGGGGCGGAGCCGTGGACGGCCTCGAACACCGCCGCATCATCGCCGATGTTGGAGCCGGGAACGCAGCCCAGGCCGCCGACCAGGCCGGCGCACAGGTCGCTCACCAGATCGCCGTAGAGGTTCTCCATGAGCAGCACATCCATCTTCGAGGGATCCTGCACCAGCTTCATGCAGCCGGCGTCGATGATGACTTCATCGTAATCGATGTTCGGGTATTCCTCCTCGTGGATTCGGCGGGCACAGTCGAGGAAAAGGCCGTCACTGAGCTTCATGATGTTCGCCTTGTGGAACACGGTGATGCGCTTGCGATGACGGCGGGTGGCGTAGCGGAACGCGTAGCGCGAGATGCGCGTGCAGGCGGCCTCGCTGGCGACTTTCAAGCTGGTGACGACGCCGGGGACGATCTCATTTTCGATGCCGCTGTAGAGGCCTTCGGTGTTCTCGCGGACGATGACCAGGTCGACATTTTCAAAGCGCGTTTTGATGCCGGCGAGGCTGCGCACGGGCCGTACCGCCGCGTACAGTTTCAGCTTTTGCCGCAGTTGGACGTTGACGCTTTTGAACCCCTTGCCCACCGGCGTGGTGACCGGCCCCTTGAGCGCCACCTTGTGCGCCTGGATGGCCGCGACGGTGCGTGCGGGCAGGACGTTGTCGTACCCCTGATCGAGGGCGGTGGCCCCTGCCGGCAGCTCGACCCATTCCACATCCAGTCCCGCCGCGGCGAGGACGCGCTGGGTGGCGCGGGTGACTTCAGGGCCGATGCCGTCGCCGGGGATGAGTACGATGGTGTGTTTGGACATATAAATTCCTTCAGGGTTATTTCACGCCCATCGCATGTATCTTTTCCGGTCCCCTCCCCCCGGTACTCCGGGGGGAGGGATAGGGTGAGGGGTTTTGCGTTTTTCTTCCGCCGGGTCGAGGAATGCTACATCTTCTCGACACGAAGAAAAACCCCTCACCCTAACCCTCCCCCCTTGCGTACAAGGGGGGAGGGGACCGGAAAGCCGAATGCGATGGCCACAACGTTATTTCACGTTGACTATACGCGCGGGGATGAAAGTTGAATAGACTGTGCGGGTGAACAACCCCGCCCCGAATCCCGTGCCTCTGATTCGCCGTTCCACCCCGGACCGTTCCGCCGACTGGTGCGCGGTGCTGCTGGCGATCGCACTGACGCTCATCGTCCGGGGGTATCAGTTTGGCCGGAGCAATCACACGGTGTATCTGCTCGATGCCCTGCGGGTGAACGATCCGCATCTGTTGGCCAACGACTGGTACACCACCCACACGCTTCAATATCATTTCGTCTTCACGCACCTCACGGCGGCGTTCGACCGGATGGGGATTCTTCGGCCCGCGTACCTGATCGGGTATCTGGCCCTGATCGTCCTGTTTCAGATCGCGTGGTTTTTACTTAACCGCACGCTGGGAGGCACGCGGCGGACATATCTGCTCTCGGTCCTTCTCTACTATCTGTCCGCCGGGGGGGCGGGGCTGGGTGTGTTCTGCTTCATGCAGGACAGCGCCTTCGTGCCGAGCAACATCTCGAACATCGCGATGCTGTGGGGGATTTTTTGCTGGATCACCGGGCGGCCGATCCGCAGCGCGCTGCTGCTGGGAGTTTCGGGGTTCTTCCATCTCAATCATGCGCTGGTCGCGATCGCGCTGTGGGGCGCGCTGGTTTTGTGGGACCGCTTCCAGCCTACGTTTAGCGCCGTCACGGAGGGACGGGATTTTGCCGGTGCCACGAGTAAATCCCGTGCCTCCGGGACGGCGCTAAACGTTCGAAGTATCGCGATCGGTACTTTTGCGGTGCTGGCGATGTGCCTGCCGAACCTCATCCCGGCGGCCCGCGCCTCGCTCGGCGGTCCCCACAAAATCCCGCT
>JANXVV010000210.1 GCA_025351525.1 Humisphaera sp.
AGCCGGTCTCGCTTGCGAGCCGTGTCTGGCGGGATACGCTTTCAGACGCGGCTCGCAAGCGAGACCGGCTAAATAATTTCCGAAAGGTCATCGCTTCCGCGCGAACGTCTGCCCATCCACCCGCCGCACCAACCCCTTCAACGTCAGAAACGTCAACTCCTGCAGGATGACCGAAGCGTCCAATCCCGTCCGCTCCATGAGAAGGTCGACATTGGCACTGTCTGATTCCAGATGTTTCATAATCAGTTGCTGCCGTCCGGCCAAGGCAACAGGCGATGGGCATTCTTTGATGACCACCGCTTCCGGCACCGGTTCCGCGAACAACATCGGCTCGTGCGCCTCGATCGGCAGTGGTCCTAAACCGCTCAACAGATCGTCCAGCGTTGCCGCGAGAATCGCCCCGTCGCGCAGCAGTTGATGCGGGCCGGCGGACATGGGGTTGTCGACTCGGCCGGGCATCGCGAAGACGGGGCGGCCATGATCTTCACCGGCTTGGCGGGCGGTGATGAGCGCACCGCTGCGGTCGGCGGCTTCGGTGACCAGTACGCCGCGTGATAGACCGGCGATGATGCGGTTGCGGCGGGGGAAATTGTCGGCCAGCGGCGGGGTGCCGAGCGGGTACTCGCTGATGACCGCGCCGCGCGCCGCAATCTGATCGAAGAGGGCGGCGTTTTCCGGTGGATAGGCGATATCCACACCGCTGCCCAGCACGGCGATGGTGCGGCCATGCGGGTGGGAGAGCGCGCCGCGGTGGGCGGCGGAATCGGTCCCGCGTGCGCCGCCGCTGACCACCGTCATGCCGGCGCCGGCCAGCAATGCGCCGAATCTTTCGGCCTGTTCCCGCCCGTAATAGCTGCACTTGCGGCTGCCGACGATCGCGAAGCCGTTCAGATCGCGCGGTTCCAATGTCCCGCGCACGAATAGCACGGAAGGCGGGTCGGGAATGGATCGCAGCATGAGGGGATACAACTCATCATCGGGAGAGATCAGCAAAACCCCTTTGGCGGCGGCCTGCGCAATCTGATCGTCGACCAATCCCGCCGCTTCATGCAGCGCCCGATGGATCGACTCTGATTTGCGGGTGCCGATGCCTTCGACTTGGGAGAGCAGATGGGCCGATGCGCCGCACGCCGCCTCGATCCCGCCGGCGGCTTCGATCAATCGCTTGGAGAGAATGGGGCCGATGCCGGCGGTGAGCGAAAGTTGAATCCAGTGACGGAGTGCCATAGGTTTCGATTCAGTTGAAGGAGAGTGCTGAAGGCGGGCGTTTCGTGTTGGGGGAGAAAAAACGTGTGCCTTCGGCACTACTGCCAAACAATACAGGGGCGATCAATCACGCAAACTCTCCACTGCTTCACGCACCAACTCCGGTGGGAGATCGTCCTGGATCACCGCGTGTCCGATGCGATCCAGCAGGATGAATCGGATTTTTCCGCCCTTCACCTTTTTGTCGAAAATCATCGCATCGATCACCGCCTGCGGGTCCAGCTTCATCCCGCGCACCGGCAGGCCGGCCAACTCGATCACGCCGACGATTCGTCGGCGCGAGGCTTCATCCAACAGCCCGAGTTTCTCGGACATGTACACCGCGCCGACCATCCCCAGGGCGACCGCTTCGCCGTGCGAATACTGGTACTGCGAGATCGTCTCGATGGCATGACCAAACGTATGGCCGAAGTTGAGATGGGCGCGCTCACCGTTCTCAAATTGATCCGCCTCGACGACGCGGGCTTTGATCGCGACATTGTGGGCGACCAGTTCGGTCAGATAATCCAGATCGAGCGATAGCGCCCGCGCGATATTCTGTTCCAGCGCGGCGAATCCGTCGGCATCGCGGATGCAGTCGTGCTTGATGCATTCGGCCAATCCGCCACGCAGTTCGCGCGGGGGTAGAGTCTTGAGAACCTCTGGGTCGGCATAGACCGCAATTGGCTGATGAAACGCCCCGATGAGATTTTTGCCGACCGCATGATTGATCCCGGTTTTCCCACCAACACTGGCATCGACCATGGCCAAAAGCGTGGTCGGAATTTGGATGAATGGCACACCCCGCAGCACGGTGGCGGCGACGAAGCCGGCCATGTCGCCGATCACACCGCCGCCGAGCGCGATCACCGGCGTGGACCGCTCGATCTTCGCCCCGAGCAGTTGATCGTAAACCGGCAGCAGATACTGGATCGTTTTGTAGGTTTCACCGTGCGGGATCATCGCGAAGATTTCTTCGAGTCCGGCGGCGGCCAGCGCGGCGGCCAGCGCCTTGCGATAGAGCGGCCCGACGCGCGAGTCGGTGATGACCGCCACCTTGCGGGACTTGCTTTGCGAGGCAATGGCCGTGCCGATGTCCGCCAGCAGGCCGGGGCGAACGGTGATGTCGTAAGGGGAATCAGGAAGATTGACGCGAACCACACTGCCGGCGTTCATGCGGAAGATTGTAACGACGGAAAGGGCGAAAGTGTATCCAAGATTATTGAGCCGGTCTCGCTTGCGAGCCGCGTCTGAGGGGTCGTGCCGTAAGACGCGGCTCGCAAGGGAGAGCGGTTAAATAATACGTTGATGAATGACCGTGCAATTCGGATTGGATTTTGTTCCACGAGTCATCGAGAAATCGGTATGATGCGACAATGGAAGCGATCTTGGAAAATCTGGTGCGGTCGCCGAAGTTCCCGGACTACGTCGATGAATTGGTGGAATTTCGCCGGCGCGAGACGGAGGCGCGGGCCAGGTTTCGCGAAACAATGGATGAAGATGTCAGGGCGGAGTTCATCAATGGAGAGGTCGTTACGGAAATGTCGTCACGCGATCGCCATACCTTAAGCGTCCATTACATCTCTGCGCTCGTGATGCTGTTCGTTCGTGTGCGTAAGTCTGGGGCAGCGCGCTCCGAGCAGGCGCTGACCGAGTTCCCTCGCAATGATTATGCGCCGGACCTTTGCTTTTGGGCAAAAGAAAAATCTTCGCAATTCACCGGTGAAACGACCCTTTACCCCATCCCGGACTTTATTTGCGAGGTGTTATCTCCAAGCACGGAAAAGCGAGATCGCGGCGTTAAGTTTGAGGATTATGCGGCCCACGGTGTCAGCGAATATTGGATCGTGGACGCGGATAAAGCGATCATCGAGCAATACGTCGCCCGCGACGGGAAATTTGAATCGGTCGGTGCATTCTCAGACGGCGTCATTCGAAGTTGTGTAATTGAAGGGTTTGAAATGCCGGTCATAGCGGCGTTTGATGAAAAACTTAATCTCGACACGCTAAAGGCATTGCTTGCATCGAATCAAACTCCCTGAATCGCCTCTACCATGAAACCTCTAGCGAGCCATCTATGGTTCATCTGGTTTGCTTTTCCGACAATCACGGTGAAATGCCTCCTCCATCGGATGAAAGCTCAGCTGATGCGTGGATATTTGCAGGGGATTTTTATAATGGCCCTGAAATAAATGGCGAGAATCACACGGATGCGGACGCGGATGGTATGAGTGCCTGCGACAATTGATCGACGATCTAGAACCCGCTGCGGTCATACAAGGCCACAATCACAAATGGCATGGTCAGCATGGAGTGTTAGAGATAGGCGGGCATGCCTGTGTAGTTGTGCAACCTGGGCCAAGGGGAATGCGGCTTTCCATCAACGTAGCGACCGGCTCGGTCGAGGTTTTGAATATGAAAATTTAAACGCTCATCCCATCCGCCGCATCCACCTGCTGTTGGGCTTTCATCGCATCCCATTCTTCCAGCGTGATCGTCGCTTCTCGTGCTTGCGAACCTTTGTAGGCACCGACCAACCCCGACGCAGCCATCGCTTCAATCAATCGGCTGGCGCGGCTATAGCCGATCGTCAGCCTTCGCTGCAACAGCGACACCGAGCCACGCTTGGTCTCCAGCACCACGCGGACCGCATCTTCAAACAACTCGTCCTTCGCCGCCTCGTCATCGATATTGCCGGCGGCTTTGATCTGCACCAATTCCGGCTCATACTGCGCCTCGGCGGAGGCGCGCACCAGTTTTACGCTCTCGCGGATTTCCTTGTCATCGATGTATGTGCCCTGGCCGCGCATCGGTTTGCTGGCACCGGGGGGCAGGAAGAGCATGTCGCCCTGGCCGAGCAACAGGTCCGCGCCGTTTTGATCCAGCACGATGCGGCTGTCCATCTTGCTCGCCACACGAAACGCGATTTTGCTCGGCATGTTCGACTTGATCAGACCGGTGACCACCGTCGCCTGCGGGCGCTGCGTTGCGAGGATCAGATGGATGCCGACGGCACGGGCTTTCTGGGCGAGGCGCACGATGAACGATTCGACTTCCTTGCCGCTGGTCATCATCAGGTCGGCCAGTTCGTCGATGATGATCACGATGTACGGCAGGTGCTTGGGAATTTTCGCCTCTTCCTCCGGTGTTGCGGGCTCGAAGCGCTCGATCAACTCCTCGCGGGTCATCTTGTTGTAATCTTTGATGTTCCGGACGCCCGCCTCGGCCAGAAATTCATAGCGCTCGTCCATCTTGTTGCAGGCCCAATCCAGCACGCTGGTGGCCCGGCCGGTGTCGTTGATGACGGGGCACATCAGGTGGGGAATGTCCTTGAAAGGAGCCATTTCCACGACCTTTGGGTCGACGAGAATCAGCTTGACCATGTCCGGGCGCTGCAGATACATGATCGACATGATGATGGTGTTGATGCAGACCGACTTGCCCGAACCGGTGGTGCCGGCGATCAGGCAGTGGGGCATGGCGGCTAAGTCGGTGATGAGCGGTTCACCGCTGGCGTCTTTGCCAAGGAACAGCGGGATGACCTGTTTGCGCATCGCTTCGGGGGCCAACTGCATCAGCTCTTTCAAACGTACTTTTTCCTTTTGCTCGTTGGGAACTTCAATGCCCACAGTGCTTTTGCCGGGGATCGGGGCGACGATGCGCACCGTCTCGGCTTTCAAGGCACGCTGGATATCATTTGAGAGGGCGGAAACGGTCGACACCTTCACACCGGGCGCCAGGGCCAATTCGTACATGGTGATGACCGGGCCGGTGTCGATTTCCACGACGTGCGCATCGATATTAAATTCCTTGAGCGTCTGTTCCAGTTCCGCCGCTTTTTGCCGGACGAAAGTTTCCTGACTCTCGGCGTAGCCATACTCCGCCTCGGCAAGGCAATCCCACGGCGGCAGGTGATATTCCCCAAGCTCCTTCGGCTGTTGAATCGGCGATGAATTGCGCGGCTTCAACATGCTTGGCAACTTGACCACGATCTCCTTGCGAATCTCAACCGGTTTCGGAACGGCCTGTTCTTCCAGCGGCGGGACCACGGCATGTTCGGATGGATCGGGATCGGATTCATCGTTGTACGCCGCATCGGCGACGGCCGGGGCGGGATCGTCGTTGTCGTATTCCAGATGAATCTCTTCGCGATCGACCATCGGACGAGGGGTCACCGCTGGCTTACCGTTGTCCGTCTTGATGATCTCATTCTTCGGGATATCGCGCTTGAAAATCACCGGCGGCTTCAGATCTTCATCCTCTTCCAACTGCTTGTTGGTTGCGATGACCGCCGACTTGACGGCCTTCACCGCTTTCGCCAACTGCATTTTCCCGCGCGGCGTTTGATCGACATCTTCCATCTGCGAAACCGCATCGCGCGTCACAAATCGCGGCAAGGACGGGAGCTTTGGAAACTGCGGAAAACTGAATCGCATCGTCGGGGTGCGCGATTTGACGGTGGAGATGGCGACCCCGACAAATTCCGGCACGCGGACGACCAGATCATCCGCCGCGAGGAGCAGGCCGACGAGGAAGGCGCAGGCAAGAATCATGCTGGTTACTAGTGCATTGCAATGTGCCCGTAAAAAACCCGATGTGCCGATGCCGATCAACCCGCCGGTGCCTTCCGGCAGCGCATCGGCGGCACCCGGGCGGATCAGATGGATCGCCGACGCGAACGCCACGGAGAGCAGGGCGATGCCGATGGTCCGCAGCCAGACATCGCTCACGCGGTTGTCGAACAGGTAAAGCGCGATGCAGATTCCGCTGAAAAACAGGATCGGGAAGATGCCCTGCCCCAGAATTAAAAAAGTCCAGTAGGCGATGAACGCCCCGGCATTGCCGCACAGGTTTTGGATGGCCTGATAAGGATAGACCGCATGGCTGGGCCAATCCGTTGAGTGAAAGCTGCCGAGGGCGAGCAGGATAAACACCCACGCGCAGGCGAAGATGACAAATAAAACGCGACGCCAGGTGTTGGGGTGGTGCATGAAGAAGTTGCCAGTTGTTAGTTGCCAGTTGTTAGTAAATGCAAGATGCCGGTACATGCTCGTTGTCTGCCGCATTTTACTGGCAACTAACAACTAACCACTGGCAACTTCTCCTTAAACCCCCGTATGCCCGAATCCGCCTTTACCGCGCGGCGTTTCGTCGAGTTCATCGACCTCTACGATTTCGGAGGGCGGCACGGGAGTGACGACCATCTGGGCGATCCTCATGCCGCGCTCGACGATGAAGTCGGCTGGGCCGTGGTTGATCAACGGCACATGCACCTCGCCGCGATAGTCGGCGTCGATCGTGCCGGGGGAGTTGATGAGCGTCACGCCATGCTTGGCGGCCAAACCGCTGCGCGGGCGAATCTGGGCTTCATAGCCCGGCGGAATCGCCATCGCAAAACCGCAGGGGATCAGTTTGATCTCACCGTGTTTTAAAGTCGTCGGCTCATTCACCGCCGCGTGAAGATCAAAACCGGCGGCGTGCTCGGTCATGCGTTTAGGCAACGGCACATCCGCCGCGTCGACACGGCGGTCAATCTTGATGATTATCGGAACTGACAAGTCGGTTTCTCCAATCCAAACTTCGGGATGGGGAAAAATTCGCCCACGAAGGGACACGAAGAAGAACACGAAGAAATGCAGGTGGCATGGGCGTCCCGCCCGTGCTTTGTTTTAATCAGATGCATGGCGAGACGCCCATGCCTCCATCTGTCTTCTTCGTGTACTTCCTTCGTGTCCCTTCGTGGGCCATCTTCTCCCACAGCGAGGTTCGTCACCTGAAAAGTGCCGTCACCCGCTCTATCAGGATATCGGCGAAGTCCGCCTTATCGCGACAGGGAAGCTCCTCAACGCGGCCATCGGGATAAAGCAGCACGGATTCGATGGTCGGGCTGTCCATCGTCCGGGTGGGATTGTAAACCATCAGATCGAGCCCCTTGCGGAGCATTTTCTGTTTAGCCCGGTCCAGATTGTTTTTGGATTCCAAGCTGAAGCCGACGGTCCGCTGATCGGGCCGTTTGATCTGACTTGCAGCGGCGATAATGTCGACCGTCGGCTCAAATTCAATCGCCAGCGTCCCCTCCCGCTCGATCTTACCCCCGCGGACAAATCGCGGTCGAAAATCCGCGACGGCGGCAGCCATGATGAGGACATCGTGGCTCGGGAATTCCCGAATGACAGCGGCGTGCATCTCGGCGGCGGTTTCCAGATCGATTCGGCGGACGCCCTCAGGCATCATGGCGGTGATTGGGCCTAAGATGAGCGTGACCTGCTGCCCGGCCCGGATCGCCGCTTCCGCCAACGCCGCGCCAATTTTCCCGCTACTGCGGTTGCTGATGTAGCGTACTTCGTCGATCGGCTCGCGGGTGGGGCCGGCGGTGATCAGAATGCGCAGTGCGGAATCCATCGCGGGATTGTCGGGAGTGCCCGGAGCGGCGTCAAATCGCGGGATGAAACCCGTGGCTAACCACCCCACGCAGCATATAATCATCGGCGTGTATCCATTCAAGGAGTTGTCATGACCACCACCGAGGAACCGAAAATGGGGCGATTTTCAGTCGAAGTGGAATTGTCGAACCACAAGGATCTCGTTCTCTCCGGGGCCGGGCATCTAAGGCCGGAACAAATCCGCCGAACGAAAATCCGCGGTGTTGTCGATAGCGGTGCAACGCGGCTCGTCATTCCCGAATCCGACGTCAAACAGCTTGGCTTGGAAACGTCCGGTACCGCGAAAGTCCGCTACGCCGACGGACGCACGTCTGAACGTTCGATCGCCAAGGATGTCCACCTCGCCTACGGCGGTCGCGAGAGCGTGTTCAGTGCGGTCGTCGAACCTGGCCGCGATTCCATTCTGGTCGGCGCGATTGTGATGGAGGAACTGGATTTTCTGGTGGATTGCATCGGGCTGCGGCTGGTGCCGCGCGACCCGAATCAAATCGTGTCTGAGGCGGAAGGGTATGACGAAGTGGTAGTAGTCTGACCGTACCGATGGTGCGTGCTCCATCGTCCTCGGCGACTCCATCGAACTGATTGAGCAGCCATTCAGCAGTTTGCTGCACTTGTGTCCACCCCTCATGGCAACCGGATATGTTGACGATAACTGACACCGATGGCGGACCTCCTCGCGGTTTAAATCTTTCGCTCCGATCCTTCCGTTCGATCGGGCCGTCACGGTAGAAATCGATGCATCAGCACGGGTCATCATTGACAAATCGAATCCACGGCCGATCCAAAGTTGGAAGTGCCGTGTCGAGCGCACTCGCAACCGTATCCTCGCTGACTCGCCAAAGATGTATGAAAATCGAGCGCAAAGGGTTTATGAAATCATCGAGTTAACAAGATTTTGATTGCGAAGCCTAGATGCCGATCCCGTGATTTCTCAGTCAAGACCTATTTATTTGCCACGATTTCCACAATCTGCTCAACTATGCTCCCCGGCTCGCTCAACCTCCCCGGCCCCGTATTCCGGCAAGCCAGCCAACCTTCCTCCGGTCCGATGAACTGATACCCAAGGGTCTTCAATTTCGCGACGTTCTCCTTGGCCACCGGATGTTCCCACATGCGATTGTTCATCGCCGGGGCAAAGACGACCGGGCACGCGGCGGCGCAGATCATCAGGCTGACCAGATCATCACATAACCCGTGCGCGACTTTGGCGATGATGTTATTCGTGGCGGGCGCAACGAGCATCAGATCGGCGCGTTCGGTCAGGCTGATGTGCTGAGGGTCGGAGGATTCGACGAGATTGAACGTGCTGGTTCGCACCTCGCGCCCGGAGAGGGCTTGGAACGTCAATGGCGTGATGAACTGCTGCGCTTCGGCGGTCATCGCCACCGTGACGCCGGCACCCAGTTGGACGAGTTTGCTGACGACATCGGCGACCTTGTACGCGGCGATCCCGCCGCAGACGGCGACGATGATTTCACGGCCGGTCAGTTTCAGATCGGGCTTGGCGGCGGAGACGATGGGATCAGTGATTTCCATCTTGGTATAAATTTCCGGCCCCCTCCCCCCGGTACTCCGGGGGGAGGGCTAGGGTGAGGGGTATTTCTTTCTGCGCCTTGAAACTTCAGATTTCAAAACAAACCCGAAGAAATGCAAGACCCCTCACCCTAACCCTCCCC
>JANXVV010000244.1 GCA_025351525.1 Humisphaera sp.
TTGACGGACTCGAAGCGAAAATCTTGCCCCGAGACGCGAACCGGTCCGAGTCCAAGCGCCACAAGCGCAGCCTGCCAGGCACGGCGGATGGTGAGCAGGTCCGGTTTTCCCGCAAGCCGCAGCACCTGCGCGGCGTTGTACGGATGAACCGTATCCCACTGGCGAACCAACCGCTGGAAAATATTGAGTCGAGCGAATGCCATCCGCAAATCATTCTAACCGAGATGCGCTTTCATTCCACGCGACTATTTTGAAGAAGCGATTTGGAGCAGGGCCATCGCCTTTGGAACTTCCGGTTGCTTCTGCGTCTGTCCGCTGGGCCGCGGAACGAAAGCGGGGGAACCGCGAACGCGCGAAGTTCTCGCGAAGAAATTTCAAGGCGGATGGGGTTCATTGCATTGCAAGCCCTTCTGAATTCCTTCGCGCTATCTTCGCGCTTTCTCGCCTTTGCGGTTCCCCCGATTCTTCCGCGCTTTTCAGAACGAACCTGATGGACGAATGCGATGGACCTGCGATCACGAATGCTTATACGCGCGGATCGAGCGGGGGAAAAATCGACCGGTATGCCGGGAATATTGGCGGTATTCCTCGCCGTGCAGCGCGATGAGATGCTTTTCTTCGCGAAGCGATTCCCACTGCAGGAGAAGGAGATGGGTGAGAGCGGTGATGAGCATCAACAGGCTGGGGATGGCGACCAGGGTGGCGAGCATCAGCACCGATGAAAGGCCGTAGATGGGATGGCGCACGAAGGCGTACGGGCCGCTGAAAACGAGTTGGGTTTTGTCGCCGGGATCGATGCCCATTCGCCAACTGGTGCCCATTCGCCGCCAGCAGATGAAGGTGGCGAAGAGGCACAGCAGTGCGATGATCGCCGCGCACCATCCCCATGCGGGTTCGAACGGGAGCTCTCCTAGAATGCGGCGGATTGGGATGGGATATCGATCCCGCCTTTTCACCACGAACGCGATGAAAGGCAGCAATATCCACAGGAGAATGACCGGCATCCAGACGATCCGCAGGATGCGGCCCAGCGGTTCCGGGGGCACCAGGTTGGCCCCGTGACCGGCTGTTTTACGGGATCGCCGCACCATGAGCATGACGCGGGACCAGTACACCGAGACGACGATGCCGATGATCAGGGCGGGCCAGTTCTTCGACATGAAAATTTCTTCAATCCGCCATCATGCAGGCTGTCGTAGCATGGGCTACCAGCCCATGTTTTTGCATTTTAATAAATGTAATCATGGGCTGGTAGCCCATGCTACGACCGACCCAGTCTTGTTCTTAATCAAGCGATTGCCGAGACTTAATTGGGGGAACCACTCGTCCAATTCTGAGTCACCGATTCTCTCGGTCGCGCCGGGCAAGCCGTGAGAACCTGCTTCAATACCTCGGCACGAATCTTACCGTTTTTCTCGATATTAAAATGGTTGGTTCCCGGCTCCAGCAGATCGACACGGTCTTTTCGCACGTCAATGTTCTGTAACTGGCCGGGGCTGCCGGCCTCCTGCTTCAGCGGAATGCCGCGGAACATCGGCACTGTATCCCAGGCACCGTTCGATTGGTAGAGATTGAGGCACAGCCGCACATTGGAAGGGACTTGGGGCGGAGTGACGGGGTCCAGCGTGATGACCAAGTCCACGGTAATTCCGGCCAATCGCAGTTCACGGCTCATTCGCAGCACATCATCCGCGCCGAACGAATGGCCGATCAACACCAGCGGCTCACGCCGGTCGGCCTTCGCGTATCGCTCGCGGATCGTCAGGGCCAATTGATCCCACTGATCGTCCTGATAAACCGTCGTCCGCACGCCGGAGTAATTTAGCGTTTGCCCGAGGCTGTTCATGCCCCCGGAAAAAATTCCGATCCAGCCGCGCAGAAGATAGACGTTTCCAACACGCGCCTGATCGCTCGTGGGTTGAACGCGGTCGAGTTTCCCGGGCGTCATGGTGGCGCAACCCGTGGCTGAAAAAAGGAGTGCCATTATCGCTGCCGCACGCACACGGGCGACCATATTTTGGAGGCGATCTCTGAACATAACCGCTCGATTGAATCCAAGAAACCGAATGAAAACATAATGGGATCGCATAATACTTAAAGCTGCAAATTGAGAGCCAGGGAAAGGCGAGCGTCAAATTAAGTGAACCTGACCCGCAATGACGCGGTGCAGGGTGCGGCCATCCCGAAGCAGCAGTCGGCCCATGGAATCCAACCCTTCACATTTTCCGACGATCGGGGGATCGGTGCCGCCGGGCGTGATGCCGACCCGGCGTCCGATCAGCGCGTGATGCTCATCATATTGAGTCAACAGCGACGCGAACGACCGCTCATTCTGATGCGTCAGCATGGCGTGCAATCCGCGCGAGATGGAGATCAGCACGTCCGTCATGTCCAATGGTTTTCCCGCCAGCCATGACAGTGAAGCCATGCGGTCGCGAAGGGCGGGGGGTATGTTTTCACGCTCGACATTCACGTTCATTCCCAGTCCGACCAGATCGGCTTTATGCACGCGTTCACATAGCAGCCCGGCGAGTTTTTTTTCTTCGATGAGAAGATCGTTCGGCCATTTCAGTTTGACGGGCGCCCCGGGCAAAAATGCCGCCGTCGCCTCGCGCACCGCCAATCCCGCCAGCAAAGGCAATTGGTGCGGGGCCAGTCGGTCATTGATCGGGAACACAAAGGTGACGGTCAGCACCCCCGCCTGCGACCACCATAAATTCGCACCGCGCCCGCGCCCGGCGGTCTGGCAACCGGTCAGGATGATGGCCGGGGCGAACAGTTCCCCGCGCTTGCGGAGGACCGCCGCGTGATCGTTGGTGCTGCGCAGGCGGGGAAACCAGTGCAGCCGAAATGGTTTGATGCCCCGGCGGAGACGGGCGAGCTGAAATGACGATTCGTGCAAGTGATTTCCGGTCCCCTCCCCCCATGAACTCATGGGGGGAGGGTTGGGGTGAGGGGTCTTTTCTTTTTTGGACGGCTTGCGTCCAGCGAACGGGATAAAGTCGAAGAGAAGAAATTCCCCCTCACTCTAACCCTCCCCCCGGAACACCGGGGGGAGGGGACAGGAAAATTCTCATTCTAAAACAACCAGCAGATCTTTCGCACCCACCACCGCGCCGGGTTTCACCAGCACGTCCGCCACCTTCGCGTCGCGCGGGCTGTAGACGGCAGTTTCCATCTTCATCGCCTCGATCGACAAAAGCCGTTCACCGCTCTTCACCGACTGGCCTTTTTTCACGGCCACCGTCGATACTTTGCCGGGCATCGGTGCGGGGACATGATTGGCATCGTCCGGATCGGCCTTCGGTTGCCGGTGCAGATTTCCCTCCAGCGCGCGATCGGCGACCACAACTTCACGCGGCTGGCCGTTCAGCTCGAAGAAGATCGTGCGGGTTCCATCGTCGCGCGCCTCGCCCGTGGTGAGATAGCGGATGATGAGCGTTTTACCCGGCTCGATCTCGACGGAGATTTCCTCACCACTTTGCAGGCCGTAGAAGAACGCGGGGGTCGGCAGCACGCTGGTATTGTCGTAGGTTTGAACGTGCTTTTCGTAATCCGCGAAAACCTGCGGATATAGCACGTACGAAAGCACATCCTGCTCGCGCGGCTCATGGTTGAATCGCGCGGTCAATTCTTTGGCGGCCGCGGTGAAATCGACCTTCGGCATCTTCTCGCCCGGCCGCCCCTTCATCGGTTTCGCGCCGGCGGAATCGAGGATGATCTTCTGCAGCACCTTTGGAAATCCACCCTCCGGCCAACCGATCGCGCCCTGCATCATCTCCACAATGCTCTTCGGAAAATTCAGCTTCGCGCCGGGCGTAAGCACATCCATCGCGGTGAGACTGTTGGTCACCATGAAAAGGGCCATGTCACCCACCACTTTGCTGGAAGGAGTGACCTTGACGATGTCGCCGAACAGTTCGTTTACGGTCGCATACATCTCGGCGATTTCGTGCCAACGGCTTTCCAGGCCCATGCTTTTGGCCTGTTGCCGCAGGTTGGTGTATTGGCCGCCCGGCATCTCGTGGACGTACACCTCGGCGGTGCCGGCCTTCATTCCCTCCTCGAAAGGATAATAAAATTCCCGCACCGATTCCCAATAATCGCTGAGCTGATTGAGCGCGTGCAGATCGAGCCCACTGTCGCGCGGCGTGTGTTTCAGCGCGGCCACCAGTGAGTTGAGATTCGGCTGGCTGGTCATCCCGCTCATGGACGCCAAAGCCGCATCGACAATATCGACGCCAGCATCATTCGCGCGGAGAATGCTGCCCGCCTGAATGCTACTGGTATCGTGCGTATGAAAATGGATCGGCACACCGATTTCATCCCGCAGCGCTTTGACCAGCGCGTGGGCCGCATAGGGTTTGCAGAGGCCGGCCATATCCTTGATGGCCAGAATATGCGTCCCCATCTTCACGAGTTCCTTCGCCATCTTCACGTAATAATTCAGGCTGTATTTCGTCCGCTTCGGATCGAGAATATCGCCCGTGTAGCAGATGGCGGCTTCGCACAGGCTGTCGGTGTGATCGCGCACCGCATCCATCGCGACCTTCATATTTTCCGTCGAATTGAGCGAATCAAAAATGCGGAAAACATCCATTCCGAACTCGGCGGATTTTTTCACGAATTCGACGACGACGTTGTCCGGATAATTGGTGTAACCCACCGCGTTGCTCGCCCGCAACAACATCTGGAAGAGGATGTTCGGCACCTTTTGCCGCATTTTGGCGAGGCGATCCCAGGGGTCTTCCTGCAAAAAGCGCAGGGAGGTGTCGAACGTCGCCCCGCCCCACATTTCAAGGCTGAAAAGATTCGGTGTCAGATGGGCGACCGCATCGGCGATGTTCAGCAGGTCGATCGTGCGCACTCGGGTGGCCAGCAGCGATTGATGCGCATCGCGCATCGTCGTATCGGTGAACATCAGCCGCTTTTGCTTTCGCACCCATTCGGCGAATTTTTCCGGCCCGAGCTCGAGCAGCTTATTCCGCGTGCCGGGCGGCGGGGCCTGCACTTTCGGATACGTCGGAATCACCGGCGTCGGCATCTGCTTTTTCGGGTCGACCTTCCCTTTCACTTCGGCGCGGCCATTGATGATGACTTCGCCCAGGTAGCTCAATAGCTTGGTCGCCCGATCGCGGCGATGGCGGAAATTGAAGAGCTCCGGCGTGTCGTCGATGAATGTGGTGGTGGCATCGCCGGCAATAAATTTCGGATGCAGGATCAGGTTTTCAAGGAATGGGATATTGGTCTTCACGCCCCGCACGCGGAATTCGCGCAGCGCGCGATCCATCCGCTTCACCGCCTCGCTCATGTCGGAGCCCCACGCGGTCAATTTCACGAGCAGGGAGTCGAAATAAGGGGTGATGACCGCGCCGCTGAACGCGCTGCCGCCGTCCAACCGCACCCCGAAACCGGCGGCGGATCGATAGGTGGTCAACCGCCCGTAATCCGGGATGAAATTGTTCTCGGGATCTTCCGTGGTGATGCGGCATTGGATCGCCACGCCGCGCGTCTGGATGTCTTTTTGCAGCGGGATATTGAGCGGGGCATCGTGCAGTTTGAAACCCTGGCTGACGAGAATCTGGCTCTTCACGATGTCGATGCCCGTGGCGACTTCCGTCACCGTATGCTCGACCTGAATGCGCGGGTTCACCTCGATGAAGAAGAATTCCCCGCGATCGGCATCGAGCAGAAACTCGACGGTGCCGGCGTGGGTATATTTCACCCCGGCGCATAAACGCTTGGCCGCATCGCAGATTTCCTCGCGCAGTTTCAACGGCAGATTGATGCCCGGCGCAACCTCCACCACCTTCTGATGCCGTCGCTGCACGGAACAATCGCGCTCCCACAGGTGAACCATATTGCCGTGCGTGTCGCCGAGGATTTGCACTTCGATATGCTTGGCCCGCGCGATGTATCGTTCGACGAACACCTCGGGCCGTCCAAAGGCGGCACCGGCTTCGCGCTGCGCCTCCTCCAGTTTTCCCTGCAATTCATCGGGCGATTTGACCACCCGCATCCCGCGTCCACCGCCGCCGAAACTGGCTTTGATGATGACCGGGTAACCGATCTCTTTGGCGGCGGCTTTGACCTTCGACAATTCCGACAGCGCGCCATCCGTTCCAGGAACGGTCTGCACGTTGCATTTTTTCGCGAGTTTTTTCGCTTCGGTTTTGTCGCCGAACATTTCCAGAAGTTCCGCGGAAGGACCGATGAACTCGATCCCGTTCTCACGGCAGGCGCGGGCCAGATGCGCATTTTCCGATAAAAAACCGTACCCCGGATGGATCGCATCCACGCCATGCTCTTTGGCTACGCCGATGATGTTGTCGACGTTGAGATACCCCTTGACCGGCTCGCCACCCTCCGCCGGGCCGATCAGATAGGATTCATCCGCCTTAAAACGATGCAGGGCGAAACGGTCTTCGTAGGTGTAGACGGCGACCGTGCCGAGCCCCAGTTCGGTGGCGGCCCGGAAGACCCGGATGGCGATTTCAGATCGGTTGCAGACGAGCAGTTTACGCATGGGAACCCGTTAAATTTTCTCAAAAAACCGGGCGTATTTTGGGGATGCCCGCGCGATTTGCAAGAGAGTCGGTATGATTCAGGCGTGAAGCAGGTGCT
>JANXVV010000254.1 GCA_025351525.1 Humisphaera sp.
CCGCCGATTATCCGAGGCTGAGTCCCAAGTGCCGAATGCTCACCCCGATCTTCCACCCACAAGCACAGGTCTCGGAGTACCGCGACCTGTGGCACCCGAGATCGTCGCGCATCAACTGAAGAAACGCTTTAAAGTAAAGCGTGGGCGGGACGCCCATGCCACCATAATCACTCGGCGGGGTGCAGGCTTCTCGGGTCGGTGGGGAGCTTGCCGCCGTTCAAATCGGCCCACATGGCGGCTTCGGCGTTGAGGGGGCTTTTGATGTTGTAGGCTTGGTAGGCGAGCATTTCCCCGATGCGGATGACCAAGTCGACCAAACTTTCGCCGGCGGTCCAGTGGTCGCCCACACAGATGGTCGCGGTGTCGATGTTGGGGTGGAAGATCGGGGTGAGCATTCGGCACTTGGGACTCAGCCTCGGATAATCGGCGGTGAGTTGAATCTCGACCCGGTGTTGCTCGCGGGGAACGGGTGCTTTTTTACCGCGATCCAAGCTGTGGACCTGATAATCGATTTGATACGATTCCGGCGGATCGCCTGTGGTTGAGTAAATGCGAATCAACGGAAAATTCGCAAACGCGGCGGTCATCTGTTTGTCATCCGCGATCAATCGGCGGGCCCGCATGGGGATTTTTGCGGCGATGAGTTGATTCACATCCGGCGTCAGTGTCGCGACGGCGGGGGCGGGAACGATGAGCACTTCCCCGCACCCACATTTGGCTTTTCGACCGGCGGCGGCATCGGGAACGGTGTATCGCTTGCCGCAGGCGGAGCAAGTGAATTCGATCATCGTTGGGCTCCCTGATTTCCGACATGCGCCCACGGCCCGATGGGGGGCCAACCGTTCCACCAGATGTAAGAGACGTAAATTCCACCCGCCGCCCCGAGGATGCAGACGACCAATGCGATGATGGCGACGACCCGTCTTTGCCGCGATTCCTGATATGCCGCCAGATAGATCGCCGTGCCGATCGCACCGATCAAAGCCGGCATCCCGTAGGCCAGTGCTCCGAGCAGCGAACCGATCACGCTCAAGGCGACAAACACAAATTCCCAGGGAAATGAGGCTGATTCAACTTCGACTTCGCTTGCGGCATCGGCAAAAGTCGAGGCATCTGAGGGGATCGTTTCGACGGGTTCTTTTTCGACTTCCGGCGGTTGGAGCGCACTGACCTGCGGGCAACCGTAGGCCGAGCAGCCGAGGTTTTCCCGCCAACAGTCGGCGTGAAAAGTCAGGCCGCAGGATGGGCAGGCAGTGGTGTGTTCACCGGCGTTGACTGCCGAGTGACAGATGCTGCACGTTTCTTCGAGGGCGGGTGAAGCGGGAGATTCTTCTCCAACCTCCGCCGGCGATTCGAGAACCGCATGCTCCGACCCGTGCGACTCGGCGGCATCGGTCTGTTCAGCGATTGCAACGGCATCGTCCGTCACAGGCGATGCCAATTCCGGCAACGGGCCGGGACGCCAATTTTGGAAAAGAGATTCTCGCCGGCCCGCTTCCTGGCCGACCTCGCCCGTTTCGTCATGAAACGAGGGATCGACTTCTGAATGCCGCGATCCGTTCCCATTTAAAGATTCCACGGGCGTTTCAAACGCGGTTTCGGCAACCTCGGCCAGCCCGTATTCATCCGTGGGATGCGGCATGGGAACCGGGGAGGGTTTCAACAGGTCGGCAAAATGATCTTCAACGGATTGATGGGACGGCGGCATGCCCGGTTCGGTCATGCTGGTCGGCGAAACAATTTCCGCGATCGAATTCGGCTCGACCGGGATGAGAATACTGCGGGAACACTGGCGGCACACATGGATCTGCCCGATCGCCGCCGCCTTAAACCAGACCGGCGCGCCGCACGGGCAATAGAACAGCACGCCCGCTTCGCTGACGTTTTCGCCCGGTGGTGAACCGGCGAGGTCGACGACATCCACGCCATCCGGCAAAGGGTCTTCGATGGAATAGACGATCTGCGTCGTCCCCACGCGGATGACATCGCCGTCGCCCAGCAGCCGGCGTTTTTCGATGGCCCGGCCGTTGACCCATGTGCCGCCGAGGCTTCCCCCGTCGGCGACGAAGTGATGGCCATCGGCATCGGTGTCGATCCAGGCGTGCAATCGGGAGACATTCGACTCGGGCACGAGAATGCCATTGGTCGGCAGTCGGCCAATCAGCACGCGCCCCGCGATCAGGCCACCGCTTCGCTTGTCGGGTTGTTCGATGATCAGACTGGGCATATGACATTCAAAAGAGAATGATGGGTGGCATGGGCGTCTCGCCCATGTCACCTCGTTTCAGTTTCTTGGCTTTTCCTGAAATGTAAAGCAGGTGGTGCCGATTTGCACCTGGTCATTGTTGCGAAGTCGACTCCGGATGGCGGGGCGGCCATTGATATAGGTGCCGCCGCCGGTGCCGAGATCTTCAATATCGTAGCCGCCGGGCAGGATGTGCAGGGCGGCATGACGGCGTCCGACCTTTGCATCCTTGAACAGATAAATTTCGCATTGCGGTGATGAACCGATGAACGTCGGATTGCGGTAGACGATGAACTGTTTGCCGGCGATGAGGCCTTTGATCACCTTCAACCAACCTTGCTTGGCGGCGTTTTCGACGAGAGCCGTGCCGACACCGGTGATGACACCGATCGCCGTGATGGCGATGAGTCGGCTGAGGACCGGGCTGCCGGTGAGGTTGCCGATCGGATCGAACAGCGCGCCGCCTACTGCACCGCCGACGAATCCACCGATCAAACCGAACGCCAGCTTGCGGCCATTGCGCATCACCACGCCGGGCGCGGCGCTGAGGAATAACCCGAGCACTCCCCATGAAGCCGCGCGGGCGGCGATTTGACGGGCGGTGGAAACGGCATCATCGGATTGCCCGCCGCCGATGAGGTGATACAGTTCTTCCACGAAGAGCGAAACGACGATGCCCCCGATCAAACCCAGCAGCGCGCCGACCCCGCCGTAGACCACTGCTCCCTGCATGTTTCGAGAGGCGACCGATTCGGCCATCCCCAGTGCGACGGCGATCAAAATTCCGCAGGCGGAGTAGAAGCAGATGTCGCCAAAAAGAGTGCGCAGATGATCGCGCTTCAGCAGATTCTGTTTTTGAGCTTCGCGCTCGGCGGGGGAAAGTTTTTCGTTGTTGTACCATTGGAACCAGGGATTCCCCTTTCCGTTTCGATCGATGGTCGCCAGGGCATACATGATTCGCGATGCGGACATGGATTGGGCCTGCCGAAGCGTTCGATCCTTGTCTTTCATCAGCACTTCGGCTCGACTGCGAAGATCCGGGGTGAGATATTGCACCAGTTCGCCGCAACCCCAGGCGAGCAATCCACCGAGCAGACCGAAAACGGTGAGGTTGAAAAAAGTGTTGTACCAGATGCTCCCCCGTTCATGGTCCGGCACGGGCAGACGAGACGGCGCGGCGGCGGTGCGCTGGCTGCTGGCCTGCGCGCTGGCGAGCGCTTCCTGCTGCTTGACGCGCGCTTCCACTTCGGGGGTGTGCAGATCATCGAAACTAAGCGTGATTTTTTGTCGACTCATGGCGGCTGTTTCAAGGCGGTGTTTCCCTGGGTCCTTCCAGAATGTGCGGTCCTTTGTTCATCGGCGTGGTGGGGCGGATGAGGGAGGGTTTGATTTCCGGTTTTTCCTCGGCGACGACCACAGGCCGGGTGGTCGGGGTCGGGTCGACCGGCACGGGCGCTTGAGTCGTCGCCGGCGTGATGTGGATGAAAGTCTCCGTCAGCGGGTCGGTTGTCGCCGTCATGGGGTGCGTAGTCTCCTGCGAAGGAAGGGTCGCTGGTCCGGTGGTGGGGAGCGCCGTCGATAGGACTTGATTGACGGATGACAGAGCATTGTCGCCGGGACGCTGCGGGATCGATGCACGGGTGGGCCGGTGGTTCTCCGACAAGATCGTGAACAGAACGAACGGCCAGCCCAGCGCGATCATGGCGAGAAACGCCATCGACACCCAAATGGTCCTCTGCCGTTTTTCCGCCTTCTGCATCCGCCGGGAAAAATCGGCGAGCGCGGCGGCGGTGATCTCGGCGGACACCGGCACCGTCACGATCTCCTTCTCCACATCCTCCTCCACCACGAACGGCACGCGCACGGTCTTTGAATCGCGCCAGATGAAAACCCCTTCTTCACCGCTGATCGGGTCGTATACGAGTGCAATTTGCCAGGGCAGGTTAAAAAAATTCCCGTGGATGAACAGGTCCATATCCGACAGAAAAATCCCGAAGCCCGGGTGCGTGTGATACCAGCCGACCATGCGGAGTTGGGGGTGATCTTTCTCCATCACGCCCTGGATGTGATTCCAGGTTTCGGCAGTGAAGGTGACCTGCGCGGTGGAGTTGCCGGCATGGTCGCCGCGCACGGCGGCATCGATTTGGAGATAGGAACCGGCGTCGTCGCGATAGACATTTCCCGCCAAAACGCCGCATACTTCAACGTCGCTGGTGGTCTGACCGTGACGGTTGATCTCGTTCAACACCGATCGGCGGATGACGACCTGAAAACCGGTTGCGCGCGGCGCAAGCGAGACCGGCCATTCGCGGAAAGGCCATTCGGCTGTTTCGGGGTGGGATAATTCGCCGGGCAGATCGCGGATGATGATGTCGGAAGGAGGGAGCGGTTCCAGCGGGTGCGCGTCCGGCAGGGACATGGGGGCGGCAATTGTCTCGCCGATGATTTCATCCATCGCGGTGTGGGGTTTGCGCTTGGATTTGCGATCGGATCGAGACATCGTTGGGGCCGTTCCAGATTGACACGCTGCGTTTCGCAACATTATTTAGCCGTCTCGCAACCGAGACGGCTAAACAATGGAGATGTTGAGTTACAACACCTTACCGCTTTTCGGAAGCGTAAATCAAATCCGGGGGGGATACCAGTGAGTTCTCCATGTCGGCCCGTGAAATGCCGGTGGCACCGTTGGCGCGGGCACCGTAGCCCCCGTAATAGCCGTAGCGCTGTCGGCTGCGCGGGCCATCGTTGACGACGATCCCCAACAGATTCGCCCCGAAGCCGAGCAGCCCGTCGCGGGCATCGGCGGCGGAACGGCGGTTGCTGCGCTCGGCACGAACCACCATCAACGTCAAATCGCACATCGCCCCGAGAATCCGCGCATCCGTGACGGCCATCACCGGTGGGGAATCGACGATCACAAAATCGTACTTCTCCCCCAGATTCGTCAGCAGATCGGCGAACATCTGGTTGTTGATCGTCTCGGAAGGATTGAATGGGACCGGTCCGCAGGGCATCAGTTCCAAACCGCGAATGCCGGTTGTCTGGATCGACCGATCCGCCGACGAACGACCGGCGACGACACTGGAGACGCCATTTTCATTCGTCGCGGAAAAAATCTTGTGCTGGGTCGGTTCACGAAGATCGGCATCGACGATCAGAACTTTCTGGCCGGCTTCAGCCATGGCGATCGCGAGATTGGCGGCCAGGGTGCTTTTCCCTTCGCCGCGCTCGGCGCTGGTGACCAGAACCGTCCTGGCTTTCGGGCCAAAATGAACCGCCGTGCGAACCCCGCGAAATGCTTCCGCCACATCGCTCATCGGGTCGAGGTGAACCTTGCGGCCACGCGTCTGCTGACTTAACGACCGCGACATATGCGGAATGACGCCGAGGATCGGCAGGCTCGTCGCCGCCACCACCTCGTTGATGGACCGCAACCGCTGGTCGACAAACGCGGCGGTCAAACCGAGGATCAGCCCGACCAGAATCCCTTCCAGAACAAGCATGTTGGTGTTGGGGCGGACGCGGTCGGCCGCGCCCTGCGGATCGGGCTCACTGACCAGATTGATGCGCACCGCACCTTGATGATCGAGGGAGGTGATCTCCTCCATGCGGGTGCGAAGGAGCCCGGTCAGCTTCTTGTTTTGGTCGAGCGATTCCTTCACATCGTTGATCTGCGCCTGTCGGACCGCAAGCTTGGCGCGAACCTCACGGGCCATCTGCGTGGCGCGCATTTTCTGATCGCCGTAGGTTGCTTCCAACTGTTTGGCCAATGCGTTGGCGGCTACCCATTCGCGATTCAGAAACAGCACGCACGCCGCCGACCGATCATCCACTTTGGCCTGTGCCGCCTGAACGGCGGGGTGGTTGGGCAGATAGCGTTCCTTCAGGTCATTCAATCTTTGTTGGGCGGCATACAGTTCGGCCTTGATCTGTCCCTCATCGCCGCTCACGAGAATTTGCAGGCCGTTGTATCGGCCCGTGTGCAGCAGATCTTCCAGCTTCGTTGAATCGGGGATCGTCGTTCGGGCGATGCGCTCGAAGGCATTCTTGGCATCCAGACTGCGGAGACGAGCCGCGTTCAATTCATCGGCCAGCACCAACAGCCGTTTGGCGTCGACATTGCCCACGCCCTCATCCGTCTGCAGCAGCATGACCTCGCCTTCCAGGTCGGCGATCTTCGCATGTTGCTCGTGCATCTCCTTTTCCCACTTCTCTTTGTCGCCGCGAATGCTGGCGTAGTTGTCGTTGCTGGCTTTGTGATTGTCGAACGACGTGAATTTTTCAAACGCCTCCGCCACCGCGCTTAAGATGTAGGCGGCTTCATCGGAGTACGGAGAATTGAACTGCACCAGGATAATGTCTTCATTGCGGCTGGGCGTGGCGGAAATGCCATCGCGAATCATCGCCAGATCGTCGCCTCCCATGCCGATGGAGTGGAGGACGATCGTCCCCTTTTCCTGCCGTTCACGGAGAATGGCGACGGCGTCGGCGTGAATGGCGGTGGAGTTGTTGAGCAGCTCGGCCTGGGTGTTGAGGTAGGACTCCATGTTCATGCCTTCGCCGATCACTTTGGCGTTGGCGGGAACGATGACGATCTGACAGGAGCGGGTATAGATTTTCGCCCGCGTTTTCCCGTACAGCCCAAACCCCAGCCCGCAGACACCGATGATCAGACAGACGAGAAGACGGCGGTTCCAGATGGTTTGCAACGGAGTCACGCGCGGCAATTCACCGCGGGGATCTTGGCCCTGAAAGTCTCCACCGAATCCCAGCTTGACCAGCCCGGACTGATCGTTCGCGATGCGAATGGCTTTCGTATTGTCCATGATTGCACTCTCCAACCAGCCCGGTCACACGAATGTACCGGGCGCGGTCGCCAAGGCGTAAATTTTCCAATTCTGTAACCATGCCGCCGTACACGCGGCTTGCGTTTAAGAGGGTGTTGACCTACTGCGATGAACTATAACCGCAAGGCGGGGGTGAGTCAAAAAAATTACGTAAAGGCTGGCGGGGTGGGGGTATAGGGTGTATCTGCCGACTGGAATGATGACGGACGCTTTGATGTCAAGAGCGACCGGCCTGTTCATCGCAAAGCACAATATGTACAATTATGCTCAGGAGTTTTTTGAGGTATATCGGTCGCAGTACAACTCCTTGTACTCTGCCCGTACCCACACCGTTAAAACGGTCGGACGACCAGATATGAAAAAAGGTGGCGTATGCCGTCTGAATTCCGGGAGGTAGACCCGCGCGAACTTCGGCTTCCTTCCTCGCGACGCTCGGGTGCGGATCCGGTGAAGTTACAGCGACAGATCGCTCAATTCGGCTCAACAATGATTGGAATGCCGCCGTTGCTGGTTTATGAGGGGACAGACGGCGCATTGGTAGTATATGATGGTGTGACCCGAGCGACGCGCTTGGCCAAGATGTGGCCAGGGCGAACAGTTCAAGTTGAAATCATTGGCCACCTTCGTAACGCTTACGGAGGCGATTTGAAGATTGGAGACGTGCTCCCGTGAATTCACAGGTTGAATCAGAGGCTCTAGCGCTACTTCGTGAAATATGCACGCGCTCACCGGAAGTTCGGTTGGGGCAAATACTTGCTCACCTTGGATTTCTAGGTGAAGACCAGACAGGCTATTCGCTTGGTGACATTGAAGATCGTCAGTTGCTCGCAGTACTGAAAATGCATTTGTCTGAACTCTCGAATCGTCAGCCTGAAATTACTTTGCAGATTACTGTGGACCGTGTTTTGTAGTCGATTTACGCAGACTCGGCTACAGGGGCAGCTTCCTCGCCACCGCCATGAAATTCTCGTAATTCATCCGCACCTCTGCCAGCGAATCCCCACCGAATTTTTCGACGAACGCCCGGGCCACCTCAAAAGCCACCACATTTTCCAGGATAACGCCGGCGGCGGGAACGGCGCAGGCATCGCTCCGCTCGTAGCCGGCTTTGCTGGTCTCTTTGGTGTTCAGGTCGACGCTTTCCAGAGCCATCAACGGGCCGAGAGTGCTGATCGGTTTCTTCGCCCCGCGAACGATGATCGGTTGCCCATTGGTCATGCCGCCTTCCAGACCGCCGGCGTTATTGGTATGGCGGACGAAACCAAGCGATGATGTCTCCTTCAGCGATGCGTCATAGCTGATTTCATCGTGAACCCTGCTGCCGGGAAGAAACGCGGCCTCTTTGCCGAGGCCGATTTCAACCGCTTTGAACGCTTGAATGCTCATCACGGCCATGGCAAGGCGGGCGTCGAGCTTTTGGTCGTATTGCATACAGGAACCGAGGCCCGGCGGGCAATTAAAGACGCGGGCTTCCACCAGGCCGCCGAGCGTGTTGCTTTCGACCTTCGCTTTGCGGATCTCATCCTTCATCTTCGCGGCAGCCTCGCGATCGGGGCAGTTGACCCATTCTTTGAACAGGTCGCCCTCATCCCGAATCGCCCGCAGCGTTTCGATCGGCTGCGAAAAATCGACGGTGGCGATCACCGGCCCGATGCTCAGCACATATCCGAACGTTTCGATGCCAAATTCGCGAAGCAGGCATCGCGCCAATGCGCCCGCCGCCACACGCGCGGCGGTTTCGCGGGCACTGGCCCGCTCGAGCGTTTCACGACAGTCGGTCGTGAGCCATTTGATTGACCCCGCCAAATCCGCATGGCCTGGGCGGGGCCGGCTGAGAGGCGGCGCATCGTCCAGCCGCGAATCCCGATTAATGATCTGCAGCGTGATCGGCGAGCCCATCGTCTTACCTCGCCGAACCCCCGACAAAATCTCGACCGTGTCCGTCTCGATCTTCTGACGTCCCCCGCGCCCATATCCACCCTGACGACGGCGTAATTCGGCATCGATAAACGCCTTGTCCACCGGCACCCCCGCCGGCATTCCTTCGATCAAAGCAATGAGAGCCCGCCCGTGCGATTCACCGGCAGTGCGGTACGTCAGAGTAGCCATAGACGAAAGATGTTAGCAGAAATGAAGGGGGATTTCCCGTGGGGCAAGGATGCTGATTTAAGTAAGGTGAAATACTTCGAGCGGTCATCCCGTCCGACGCGTCTCGCAAGCGAGACGGCTCGATAATTAAGAATTGCGCGATGTAACGATTTCACCCGTATCCACTAAAATATACGCCCGATAAATTGGGCAAATCGGTTGATCCATGCCGAATGATGTGGTAGTGATACGCTCGTCGGCAAAATAAAGCATGACTCGTTTCACGAGTGAACCAGCATCCGTGATGTAACAAGAAGGAGTTTGTTATGGCCAGAAAGTCGACCCCCACCGTAATTTCCGCACCCCCCTCCAAGGCTGAAGTGAGCAGGACGCCGGTGACCAAATCGGTCGCCGCGTCGGTTTCCACGCCTGTTCGCAACACACCCATCCCGAAGGTGACGGCGGTGAAGAAGGAGATCACGCAGGAGCAGATCGCCCGGCGTGCGTTCGAGATTCATTGCTCCGGTCAGGGAAGCAGTGAAACGGAGAACTGGCATCGCGCGGAGCGCGAGCTGCGATCGATGTGATCGGATTTGTTTTTCTTTGCCGCTTGCGGCTTGGGAACGGGTCGCAAATAACTTCCCGGTTTTCAACGGTGCGGGGTGCCACAGGTCGCGGTACTCCGAGACCTGTGTCTTTCGGCCAAGCCAGCACAGGTCTCGGAGTACCGCGACCTGTGGCACCCCGCACCGTTGAAAACCGGGAAGTTATTTGCGACCCGTTCCCAAGCCGCAAGCGGCAAAGAAAAACAAATCCGATCACATCGATC
>JANXVV010000270.1 GCA_025351525.1 Humisphaera sp.
TGTCGCAAAGGGCGCCGGCGGTGCCCCACCGGCAGATTCCGGAACGGAATGCTGGTGGACCAAATCGCCGCAGATATGATAGTTTTAACCCACACAGCAGCATCCGATGGACACACTCATTGCCGAACACCCTCTAGCGACAAATGCCGCACCGCGCGCCTTTCATAAATTGATCCCGCTCGATAGCCCGCTGGCCGCGACGATCTCGGTAAATCCCGGCCACATGCACGGAGAGCCGTGCTTTCACGGCCATGACGTGAAGACCGCTCACTTACACCGCAACAACGTCATCACCGCAAACGCCGTCCCGTAGGGCTTGTGATAATCCCACATCGCATAATCCCACCACGAACCATCCGGTTCCTGATGCGGAATCACCCCCGCCGCGATTTGCTTCGCATATTTTCCCCGCTCGGCCGCCGGCAGTGCTTCCAGCAGGCGAGCCGCGTAATAGTGATCGAAATAATAATAATATCCCGAGGTCTGATACCAGGACTCATGCGGCATCGGGCGCTTTCGACCCATTTCTAAAAACGCATGATCCCTTTCGAAGGCATCCAGCCCGACCCGGATTCGCCCCTCGGTCGCCACCGGGGATTTCCAAAGCCACAGCGCATAATTGGAGGGCTGCGTCCGCCCCACCGCGCCCCGTTCCGTATTCCCCGGCATGCGGGGATGATATTTGTAATCGGATCCGTACATATAAAACCCGGTGGGCAGCCGCATTTCTTCCAATCGTCGGATTGAAGACTCCGCCAGACGCGCCGGTAATTCGATCCCCGCCACTTGGGCTTCATGCAGCGCGACCAACCCCGCTGCCGTGCCGAAACTGGTGGGGCCCATGCTGGGAGCCTGGGTATGACCTTTGAAATCGTAGTAATTCCAACCGCCGATGTAGGTCGCGTAACGCGTCAGGGACGCAAGGCTCTTCTTAGCCGCCGTCTCCACCCTGGCATTGGGGCCCGACCGCAACTCTTCGACCAGCGCCTGCAGCGCATAGATGTGCGCCCAGGTATTGTACAAAAGCTCACCATCATCGCGGCGGGCTTCCTGGCACCCTATAAGGTATTCAACGCCCTTGTCGTGTGCCGTCTTCTCACCCACTTCGCGCAGAGCCATCACGCACAGTGCGGAGGTGCCGATCCGAAACGCATCATGTGAACCCGGCACCATCGATTCCACTTCCGTCCCACGCGTTTCCAATCCGGTACCCCATGAGCCATCGGGGTTTTGAGATTTGACCAGGAATGCCACGCCCTTGCGGATGGCGTCATTGAACGGATCAGTCTCTTTGGGAGAGGCATCGGCGGTGGAGATCGGTAAGTCGCTCGCCAACAGGGCAGGTCGAGAATGGGCACATCCTGATAGCCAAAACATCCCGATATAAACCGCGATGATTCGTGCGGAAAACGGGGTGGCATGGGCGTCTCGCCCATGCTTTTCTTTGCCGCGGAAATGCATGGGCAAAACGCCCATGCCACCTTTAAACGTCATGGCTTTCCCTGCGTTAAAACTTCTTCTCCCTCATTCAGCCCGCCGACAATTTCCGTCGATTTCCCATCCGTATGCCCGCTGACCACCGCTTTTTTCTTCTCGGCCCCATTCTCCCGAACCCACACCGCCCCGTTGACCAGCGCGCCGTTCGGCATGAGCAGCACATTGGGCAAAGGAGGAACTGCCACTTGAATCGTCGCCTTCATCCCGGGAATAAGACGTGCATCGACTTCACCCACCGCGATCGCCATCGGATACACCGGGCCGGTCGGCAGCACCACCGCCGTGCGCGGCGTCGCGTCGCACTTGCCTTCCATCCGCAGTTCCGGAAATGACATCGGTGTGACTGTAGCGACCGTCCCCATCGGCACCGAGAAATATTTCGCCTCCGTCAAATCTGCGATCACCCGCATTTTGCCCGGCGTGTACAGCGTCATCAAATTTTGCTGAGCCATCACCTTCTCCCCCATCCGCAGTGTTTTCGCCTCGCCACCCTGCCAGTTGCCCGATGTCATCTGCCCGAACCAGACCACCCCCTCCATCGGCGCAACGACCATCAGCTTTTCAAGATCGCCTTTTAATTCGGTTACCTTTTGGGTCGCTGTAACGACTGCCGTGCGCGAGGTGAACAGCGTCGTTTTCCACTGGCTTTTCACATGGGTCTGCGCGATCTCCAGTGATGCCAACGCCTGCTTCGCCCGCAATAGCGCATCCGTGACCACCCGCTTTGAGATCGGATAATAAATGGTCTTGTTTTTCTTCACCCGATCTTTTTCCATATCGAGCTGGATTTCGGCCTGCTCCAAACCGCGCACCGCCCGCTTGACGACGATATCCGCCGTCGCGCTGGTCAACTCTTCGGTCTTGTACATTTTCTTGAGTTGATCCAACTCATCCGACCGGTCATCCACGTTGTCCTTGAACTGCTTCACCTGCAAATCCCACTGCTTGAGCATTTGCGGGCCATCCACCTGCTCCCACCACTTCAACGCGTTCTCCGCATCCCCCACCGCATTCTGCTGCGTCTTCAACGTCAACGCCTCAGAAGCCTCCGACAGCTTGAAATCCGCCTCCAACTTTTCGACATTAGCCACGGCGGCCATCCGATCATTCTCCGCACTCGCCAGTTGTTTGTTGAGCGGGACCGGATCGATTTCGAGCAGCACATCCCCCTTCTTCACGCTTGCCCCGCTGGCGGCGATGGCGTTGATCGTCAGGTCGCCGGCATACGCCTTCAGCCGCAGCCGTATCTCGACGGGGTCGACCGCTTCGAAGTATCCGGTCGCCTCAAATTTCAGGGGAAGATCGCCGCGTTTGACGAGGGTGGTGGAAGGTGCGGTGGTCGTCGTCCGTTGAGTTGCCGCAGGTCGGGTGGCAGGACTCGCACTGTCGGCAAGCGACAATCCCGCGCCTACCGATAACACAGCCGCGAGAACGAAAATGGAAAATGCCTTCAAGTTTCAATCTCCGAAAATAAGATGCAACCGCCATCGGTGGATCGCTCTGCAAATTTGCTCAGCGAATGCGCACGGATTCCAAATCGGCGATCCGTTGGCGTGCCCGATCCTTGGTTGTTGGGAAGGAAATGCTTTCCGCCGCGAGGTTCGCCGCGACAGTATCGTTGGCATTCAAGGCGCTTTCCACCACCCGGTCGAGGCATTCATCCTTTCGATTCGAAAAAGTGATCTCACAGGCGGCCTTGCAGGCAAATTCAAAATCCCTGATGACGCCGGCCCGCTCCGCGATCCGGACAAACGCGTCATCGCGTTCACTCGGGTAGGCATGTCGCCTGGCAGCGTCGAAGGCTACAACGAGCTTAGCCCGCGTATCAATGGACGCGGCGGCAAATCCGCTTTGCGAATTGCCGCCATCGCCCGGAACAAAATCCGTGGTCTCGCGGTTGGTGTTTCGATTCGCCGTGGAGGTAACGGTTTGCACCGTTGCCGTTTCACCGTGTGCGGTATGGAAGATTCGGTCGAAGATCCGCCTTCCGTCCCGCCAACCATTCCGCATGATCGTGGGGGCCTCGAATATATGAATAAATGTGGCAAATACAGTGATGACGGCTCCACAAAAGGCAAGTTTTCTCGATCTGGCTGTCAAATTAGTCTCCAATGTCCGCAACTTGGCGGCTTTAGACTTTCACTCTTACTGCCCTTTTGCGAGTGGCCTGCGTCGGCAGACAGAGCCCTCTTTAATTTGCGTAAATTCGCCGGCGATCAGAGAAGCATAAGACACCTTCGCTTCGACCCGGTTCACCCGCAGCCTTCCCGTCGTCGCCTCCTCACGGCCCAGAATTTCACGTGTGTCCGGGTCCACCAGCATCTCGCCCAGCATGAAAATTTCCAGCTCGTCCCCCTCCTTCGTCCGCAATCCGCCCTGGTTCAAAACGATCTGATCGCGACCACTGATCTTTATGATCTTAATCGGAAAAACATTATCGGTGATTTCCTCCGACGCCGCCTCGGCGGCGGTGTCGGCCAACAGATCCTCAATGCGCATCGCGGACTTTTCCGGGGAAAGCGCCCGCATGTCCGCACTGGAAAAGCTGAGCCGTGTCGTGTTCGCCCAAGCGACTTTCCCCGTCGCCACATCAATCACCCGCCAAGCCACGGCGGCCCGGGCATCGGTGAGAGTCATTTCGCGCCCCGTGAGTTTAACGACCTTATGAACGGCGGTTGACGAGGCATCCTCGACCATGCCGCTCACGATATAGTCGGCGCCGAGGCGCTTGCCCAGCCGCAGTTGCTCCTCGGCCGGCACTTCCCCCGAACGGAGCATCTCCTGCTCGCCCAGCAACTCTTTCAGAAATTCCCGGTCCAGAACGGTAAATTTCCGAGACTGGACGAACCGCACCACCATGCCCTGCGCCAAAGGCCGGGTCACATCACCTGCCGGAACGTTGGCCTCAAACATTGCAAATGTCTCCCTCGCCGCACGGAACGGCAAAACCGCTATGACCTTTCGACGACCCTCCAGCAGCTTGTCCATTGGATCGTAAGTTTTCACCCGAACGGTCAATCGAACTTCCCAGGATTTAGTTGCGGCATCCTGCGTCTGGCTGAGGACTTCATACCCATCCACCAGTCCGGAACTGGCCTGGTGTATTTCACCGCTGGAAACCACGGAGGCGTTGAAGCTTTCCTTCATGTCTCCGACGATATCGGCATATTTGCGTGAGGTCACCGAGTTGTGATCGATGTGTACGCCGTTGACCTGCTGAATGCCTTCGATCAGCGCGTTGACGATCGCCTGGCGGGGTTCTTCGCCCCGGCCGGTCACCTCCCGCTCAATGGTCTTGCCCGGACCGGCGAAGGAAGATGCAGCGACGACCATGCAAACGACAACTGCAATTGCCTTTCTCCAATGGAATATATGCCCAAAAGAGGGCAAAAAAAGCATTGGTATTTTCATGGTTCACCCGATCTTTTGAATTTTGATTCAGTGATACCGCTCCGAAAGACAATTTCGGAGCAGTATCCCAGATGGAACAGAATGGCTCATCGCGCGGTCGTCTGAGTGGATGGCCCGCCGTGCACATTGTTCTAAGAATTAAAAGTCGTTCGGCTTGTCATATTTATTGCCCTGCGTCGCGCCGGGTGGCACCACCGGTGCCTTGCCTGAATTCGAGCCTTCCACCCGGGCGGGCGCGTTCAGGCTCTTAGCGCTTTGCTGGAGCGAAGGGCTCCACATGCGAATGACACCGACTATCTCCTGCCCGCTTTTAGGATGCTTGCCGCGCCAAGTGTGAATGTCGGCAATGCCGGAGATCGTCAGTTCCGAGTGCAGGCGGAATTCTTTTTTAGAAGCGTCGAGAAATTCGGCTGCTTCAACATCATCCTGCACGCCCTTTGGGAACTTGCGAATGAATGCTTCATTATTTTCGGCGCGCTTTCCTTCCTCGCTGTACACGAGGGTCGCATTGGCGAAATCGGCGATGGCGGTGTCGGCGATGGTGCGTGCGGTTTCCGTGGCTCGATCCAATTTCATTTCGTGCATTCGGTCGCTGCCGGTCGCCGAGCCAACCGCCCACTGTGCGAAAGACACGACGCATCGCTGACCGTTTTCATCGATCATCACGCGGATACCCAGATCATTGACAAGCAAATTCGGATCGGTGGGAATTTGTGCGAGAATCGATGCGCGGGGATCTTTGTCCGCCTCATGGCCCACCCGACCGCTTGATATCGCATTCGCCAGTTCCTTAAACCGCGGGGATTCCACGATCAACACCCCGATTTTATAGGTGCCTTTTTCGTTGACCCCTTCAAATGTTTGAAGCGTACGGACACCCGCCAGCGTCGTGACGGCCTCTCTGAAGGCCAAGATCACAATTTGATCCGCCAGCGTCGAAACCTTTTCGAATTTAGGTCTACCTTGAAACTCTTTGGGATCGACACCGGCTTTGCGAAGGCGGGCATCCAATTCGGACTCCGCGAGCGCCAGCGCCTTTTCTTTAAGAACCTTAATTTTGTCCTTCTGGTTCATTCGATCGAGATCGAGGCGCGCATCGAGCTGCGAATCGTCGTTGCTGAGGGTGCGAATCTTGTCGGATAGAATATGTTGCTGGGCGAAGGTCGCGTAATTCGCCTCGGCGAGGAGCAACGCGCGCTCATACGCAAACACGCGCGCCTTCGCCCAAGCCGGGTCGGTCATGGCGACAGAAACGGTCTCTTCACCCCACGCAATGAACGCCCCGCCGGGATTGCCGCTATTGCCGAGTTGAAATCCTTGATCTCGCAGATAGTCCTCACGGCATTTATTGATCATTTCCGACGCCGTTGGTTTGGTTGGCGGCTGGGCAGCCTTCGAAAGTGAGCGTTCCACGTCGTCGGGTGCCGTGACTGGGTTGGCCGCAACCTGCACCGGTGCCGGGCCCACTTCCACCACTGCCGCCCGTGGCGCTTGAACCGGAGCCACCGGCTCCGGCGCGGTTGCCGCTCGTTCAAGAGCGGGCGCTGCCGGTTTGTCGTCAGCCCTGGCGTATCCGCCGGTTCCAAGAATGAGAGTAAGCACCAGAGTCTGACGATAATTTCGATTCAGTAAAGATTTCATGGAATCACCTTTTAAAAGAGGAAAGTTCGTTGCATCAATTGATTCAATTCGGCCCGGTGCATTCATTCAGCTTCCGAATGACACACGTGATTAGGTAAGCCTCTACCATCCGACCTTCGCGCGCGTCATTTTCTTAATGGCCGGATCTGAAAATCCTTCCCATACCACTTCACCGTTGCGGACGTCCGTCACGAAAACGCGCACTTCGTAAGTATTTTGCCGGTCGCGTCCAGACCGCGACGAGGTTGAAAGAATCTGCGTCCGGAAACTTAATTTTGCGACGCTTTTCTGTCCCGGCCTGGGAATTTGAGAACGGTCGAATGAAGGATCATTGACCAATTCTTCAGTGTCCACAGGCATCGAGTCAACGCCATCCTTCCCGTAGGTGCCGATGTATCGAACCTTCCGGGACGCCCGAAGTGCGACCCGAATTTTCCCGAGAATCATTCCCGTAGGAAAATGTGATACGTCGGTTTTGTTTTCGATATCCGAAACGACCATCTTCACCGGATGCGGAAGGTATTCCGGCGCATCCAGAAATCCGTCATCCAACATCCGCTTAGTAAGCGTGTCCGCCCAGATTTGCATGTCTTGATAGTCGACGTATATGGAAACAACGGATGCTTCGCCGGGTCTTAGGTTGTGCGCCCCCTCTCCGCACCCTCCCACCCAGCCCGCCACAAAAATCCCTACTATCTTCATCCACCTAAACTCATTCATATTTCTTCTCCTTCTCATTTGTCATTAATTGCCGTCTGACGTTTTTTGCCATCCAGCCGCAGAACATGGCAGACCATTTGATCAGCCCGGACGCTCCGGACCAGAATGATGACCGCGCGGCTATCCGGCACTTTCACTGACGCGGTGGTGCGCTCAACGCCGGCACGATCGACAATCGCCAGGTGCAGCACCCCGTCGACCGGGCGCTGGCAACGGGCCAGTTGGAACTCGCTGCCTATCGTCTGCCAAGTCCGCAAATCCGCCTCATTCGTAACGCTTTGATAAATAATCCCCACCATAAACCCCAAAAGTTTGTTTTTGGCGGCGGCGGCGGTGGAGGCTCCAACTTTGACCACCAGTGAAACAATGGCCCGCCGGACCATCGCCGGGATCGCGTTTTTGAAATCGGCGGCAACGATGCTGTCGAGACTCGCCAAACGCTCGGTCTTCATGAAAACACCCGTGCCCCGCACGCCCAGCGATGCGATGTCGCAGGCTTGAAATCGCAGCGAGGGCAGACTGAATCCTGAAATGCCCGACACCTTCGGTTCAAGGCCCAGGCTCGTTTGAATTCGCTCCGGGGCCAGCCCGCTTTCGAACAGCACATAAACCAACCGATCCGGGACGGGAGGACTGAGTTCCGCCGTCAAAAACCGATTGGCGGGCATCATGTTGTGAACTTTGGTGAAGTCGACGCGTGCGTTGTCGCTGTCACCGCCGGCCCGCAGGCAGATTGCCGACAGAAACGACGGTACCGGGTTCGCGTAATTCGCGTACGCCGACTCCAACTTCAGGCTCGCCATCTGACTCATTTGATGATGCCGTGACGTTTGCTCGAGGTGCGTCCAGTTCACTTGATTGGCCGGCGAATCACCGCCGCCGGAACGCGCGCCTTTTGAAGAAATGGATTTTTGATAGTCCGAGTCCGCTTTGGCCAATTCCTTGGCATTTTTCTCCATCGCCTGCGATTGGCGATCGTTCGCGCGCCGTGCGTGTACCATCGCCTCTTCCAAATCATCGATCGCCAGCGCGTTGATCATGCGATAGGTGCTGAGCAGGATGCGGTCGGCCTGCGTTCCGGCATATTTGAAAACCGTCTGGTTGACTGCCACCGCCGCCATTTCCGCCGTCACGCTGATCTCGGCCCGTTCATCTGATCGATCAATCAAATCTTCCGCCTGCCGAAACGCCTTTTCGCTTTCAGCCCATCGCCCGCCATCCTGCAACGCCTTGCCGCGTTCCAGCAACCAGATCAGGTCATCCTGATGGTTTTGCCGGGCGCGATCCAGCCCTTCAGAATCCATCACCAGTATCGCATCGTCAAAGCGGCCTTGCTTATAGACATCCATCACATTTTGACTGGCAACTTTATACGGGTTGCACCCACCTGCCATAAGCAACAACAACGCTCCCAATACCCGATAACGTGCTTCCATCATCCGAATACCGCTTCCGCGAAATGAATTGAAAGTGAGCCTGCGCCGCCTCGTCGACCCGCAATCGCTTTCAAGTCCCGATAGTTAAACATCAGGACACACTCTTGTCGAGTCCGTTAGACAACAAATTGCAATTAAATCTCTGACTTGCGGACGAAGAAAAGATGACACTCATCATAATCCAAATTTGATGAGCGTCACTTTTTATTTGCTCTGCCATTCGCTTAAGCCGATTATCGCCATGTCATGTCAAAAATATCTGTGTCTTTAGAGTCGTGCGAAAGTTGAGTTCGATTGAATTCGCCTTAAACGAATGGCATTCATTCGCGTCCCCTTCAATTTCTCCCGAGGAGGCGAGTCAAGTACTGCGAGCGAACCTTTTACTGGAAACGCCCGCCATCATTCCTCGCGAAGTGAGACATCGTCGATGAATGCCGGTGTCGTTTTATCAGGAAACTCCGCCGAGGTGTTTTCAACGGCACTGAATTTGACGGTGTATTTGCCGCCTTTGCCGGCGGGGATGGTGAAGGGGGCGGCGGTTTGCCTGATCCACGGGCTCAGCGGCGGCGTGACAAACGGTTGCGTCTCATGCAGAACACTCGCGGTCTCCCCCTCGCGCATCAACTCGACCCTGACCCGCCCCGTTCCATCCCGGCCACCGACCGCGGCATTGACGGACGACTGGAAAAATGTGAGGCGATAGGTCCTCTTTTCCACCAGCATGATGCCATCCTGGCTCAGGGCCATGCCGACGGGGCTTACATGATCGGCAATCCAGGAGCCTGGCAAATTGAAACCAATTGCCATGAACTGCTTGCCACAGGGTGTGTTCCACAACTGGGTCGGGTAGCTCAGGTGGGTCTTGTTGATGTCGGGATTCTGCAGGATCGGCGTGTTGGGCCTGCCGTTGTTTTCGACATACTCCACCGTCGAGGGCGCGGCTGAAAGCGTCCAGGTGGGGTCGGTCACGTTTGGCGGAATCCGCGTCGTGGGCGGGTTCGTGAAAGCATTCTGATTGTTCGGTGATTTGGTGATGCCGTATTCAAAGCTGCCATCCCTGATCAGGTTGCCGCGGGTTTCACAGCACCCGTCCCCGTTCCCCGGCTTTTGGAAGGGAACGCTGCCGCAGGAGACGAGAAAGACCATCGTGCCGGCGGCGACCAGCGAGGCGAGAGGAAACTTCAAGGTTTTCATTGGAAGAAACGCTACCGTCATGTTCTCAGGCCGTCAACACGCGGGTGGCATTGCGACGGAGAAATCAAAGGGGACGCCAATCTTTGTTGACGACCGTTGGGTGTCCGGATCTGTCTTTCACCCACGCCACGACAACCTCGATCGGCGCCCGGTGGATGGGTGTATCACCTGATCAATCGCGGCAAGGGCAAGCAGCGGATTTTCCGCAAAAATGCCGACGATGCTGCGTTTGAGCAGATCATGCACGAGACATTGCGGCGAACCCCAACGCGGCTGCCGGGCGGGTGCCTGATGCCGAATCACTGGCATCTGGTGATCTGGCTCCGGCGCGATGGCGAGTTGTCCGAATTCGTTCGAGGGTTGACCCATACCCAGCGTTGGCATGCACACGATCACCGTTCGGGCGAAGGACATGTTTATCAGGGGCGATTCAAGAGTTTCCCCATCGAGATGCCTAGCAACTGGACGGCCCAGGTCAACGCGGCTCAGACCGCCGCACAGAGGGATGCACTGCAACTGGCGATCAAACGGTCACGGCCCTATGGATCCCCCCACTGGATTGAAAAGACGGTTAAGAAGCTGAACCTTCAATGGACCCTGCGACCCCGCGGAAGACCCAGGGTGCGGCCCATCAAAGATTCGCGTCCACTTTGATTTATCCCCCAATAAAGACGGGCCGCTCGCATCCCCGCGGCGCAGGGGAGTCTCCACACGCAGCCCGGCGGATGTGGTTTGCCCCCGTCCAAATCCTCCCCGGAGTGGCCGCTGAGTCTTGGCGACCGACACTCAATCACTAACTACTTTTGAATCGCCGACCGCCCCTTGCTAAATTCCACGGATTGCTTATACTCGCGCCTGCTACGTCCGCCTAGCTCGCCGGGCTAGTGTCGCTGCACGTGGATTTTTCCGGAAGCGCACGATGAGAAATAACCTTCGTTTACTGGCATCCGCGGTCGCCTTCGGCATCGCGGCCAGTTCCGCATCAGCCTTGGTTATCACGCCCAATTTTGACGCGTCGATCACCGGCAACGCCAACAGCGCCGCCATCAAGGCCGCGATCAATGCCGCGATCACGCAGGTGCAAGGCGCGTTCTCCACGCCGATCACCGTCAACATCACGTTCAAGAGCATTGCCACCGGCCTCGGGCAGAGCAACAGCGTCTATGGCAGCCTTACCTACGCCCAATATAAGGCCGACCTGACCGCTGCGGCCACTTCCCCCAACGACCTGACCTCGGTCGGCAGCCTTCCCGCAACGCTCCCGGTACTGCTCAACAACAACAGCAACGGCACCTTTCTGCTCACCAAGCCCAACCTCCGGGCGCTCGGTGAAGCAGCGCTTGGGGCCAACGCCGGCGCGGACACCACCATCAGCCTCAACATGGGGCTGATGAATTTCTCCCGCACCGCCGGGCAGGTGAATGGCAACTACGATCTGCAAACCATCGCCCTCCACGAGATCTCCGAATCGCTCGGCACCGGCGGGAACGGCTGCAACCTCGAAAACTATCCCACCGCCTCGCTGGGCTCCCTGGATATGTTCCGCTACAGCGCCAACGGCACCCGCAGCTACGACCCCGCCGCCGCATCATCCTACTTCTCGATTAACGGGGGGCTGACGAATATCAAGGGTTTCAACCAGGCGGCGGGTGCGGACTACGCCGACTGGCTCAACGGCCCGACGACGCAGGCACAGGATGCCTTTGGCACTCCCTACAGCAACACCACCCCCGGCGTCGCCGACCTGGGTTCCAATGAGTTGACCGCCTTGGACGTCGCCGGCTACACCCTTGTGCCGGAACCCGCCTCCCTGGGCCTCATCGCATTCGTTGCCGGCGGCCTTCTCGCCCGTCGCCGCCGTCGCGCCTGATGGCTCTCGGCACGGGGATTTAAACCGGGACGGAGCTATTTTTACAAACTAGCTCCGTCCCGGTTTCACTCCCTGCTGGAGTACCAGCAGACCCTACAGGACTATCATGCCATCTACCTGCCGTTATAATTGGGGGATGGGTCGGATCTTGCTGCTGCTGTTCGTCCTTTCGGGCTTATCCGGTTGCGTCACTGTGTACTCGTACTAGCCCGTGCAGGTGAAGGTGGTTGATGCCGAAAGCGGTAAGCCGATTCCGGGCGCTGAGGTACAAATCTGTTACGGCGACGACGTACACCTGTGGAACCCTCCGGTACTTCGTGTTTCGACCGACGCTACCGGAACGGTGTTGGTGTAGGTCGGCGCGAGAGTGGCCGGCGTTCAAGGTCGAGCCTCTTGGAGCGTTTGGGCTTCGGGTCATGCAGATGAATGGGCGCACGCTCCAAACGGACGGCGGATTCCCGATCGGCTTCGGGCGCACGAGGACAGCGGTCTTGACGAAAAAATTGCAAGGGTAAAGTGAACGGTGGAGGATCATCGCCCGTTTTATACTCTTCCTTCACCGCAGCCAAGTAGGGTCTGCATGTCCTGTACGCCGTGCAAAGGCGTTGTTCTTCAGCGGGAGTCAGTCCCGCCCGGCAAGGGGTCGTTCCAGCCGGTAGCAATCGAAGCGGCGGTGGAGGCAACGAGCGCGCCTGCGTCTTTGATGAAAGGATCACACTTGGTGATTTGGCGAGCGGTCAGGCCGTAACGTGAGTACACGCCGAGCAGGCCTCGAAAAGCCCAGATGCGGGAGCCGATCCGACGGTACTGCGGAGAAGGCTGCCATCGCGAGCGCAATCAAGCCGGGATGTATGCCGGCAAGAACGACACGCGCCCGCGGTCCCGCCGGGGTAGTGGCGACGGCATGTCCGCACAGGAGAGCAACGAAACACAGGAAGCCCCGGTCGGTGGAGACATGGGTTCTCCAACCGGATGCCCGCGAGGGACGATTCGGGCCGGCCGGGGTGGCGGAGAGGCTCGTAGTACCGAGAAATCAAAGGTGACGCCAATCTTTGTTGGCGACCGTTGGGTGTCCGAGTGTGTTTTTCACCCACGCCACGACAAGCTCGATCGGCGCCCGGCGGATGGGTGTATCACCTGATCAATCGCGGCAATGGCAGGCAACGGATTTTCCGCAAAATGCCGACGATGCTGCGTTTGAGCAGATCATGCACGAGACATTGCAGCGAACCCCAACCCGGCTGCCGGGCGGGTGCCTGATGCCGAATCACTGGCATCTGGTGATCTGGCCCCGGCGCGATGGCGAGTTGTCCGAATTCGTTCGAGGGTCGACCCATACCCACACCCACACCCAGCGTTGGCATGCACACTATCACAGTTCGGGCGAAGGACATGTTTCTCAGGGGCGATTCAAGAGTTTCCCCCATCAAGGCAGATGAACACCTGCTTTGGGTTCTGCGATACGTGCGAACCGAAAACGGGACAGGTCCAATTCCTTCAAAGGTGCCTCTTTTTCGGCCGACCGTACGGTCGGAGAAGAGAAGGGGAGAAGAGACGGAGACATTCACCATTTCATCCAAACGCTATCGAATGCAAGATCCGAAGACGATTAATAATGCGGTGCCAAGTCCTTCGTCAAATTGGCTAAACCTCTTTGTCGCGACTTTTCTGATTTTGGCGGTCTTGCAAGTTCCCCCTTCAAAACTCGGAAGGCAAAGGAGGAGGCTATCGTCCATCAAAAAAAGACGGGCAAAGAGCGGAACGATTGGCGGGGGAAATTAGATACTCAATTCTTCGTCGGTTTTGGTTAATGCACCCTGTAGGGGTCGAACCTACAACCTATCGCTCCGAAGGCGATTGCTCTATCCAATTGAGCTAAGGGTGCCTCTTCGCTAACCATTCTACCATCCCTCAGCCGTCCCCGCCAGTAGACCGATGGACCTGAACACAAATGCTCTTGCATTGGTCAAAATTTCCCAGGGAGCATCGCCGAAATCGTTCCAAAATCCAGTCGTCAACGCCGTTCGTTCGATTTTAATCGTCAGAGGCGAATGGGGACGGTGGAGCGATTGGAAATCGATTCCGTCGTTTCACGTCGATTTTCTTGACCGTGGACGGCACGGGCGGTTATCCTTCCATTTCGCGGCGAGCACGCTGCGGGTTTTTCACCAGGATTTCTCACCGAACCTCGGAGGTTTCTATGCCCCCCGTCAATCAGCAGGGATCGAAGGCCGGATTGATCACCGCATTGGTCATCACCGTCATTCTCCTGATGGTCACGCTCATCATGAGCATCACCGCCAACACCAATCTGACCAAGCAGAAAAACGATTACGACAAACTCAAGGGACTCTACGAGAAGATCGCCAAGACCGATCAGCTCGTCGCCGACACGGGTGAGGTGGCGATGATCGATGTGGCGAAAGAGAAGTTGAATCTCGACGCCGGTTCGACCACGGTCGAAGTGGCACTGGCGGAGATTCGCAAACTGACCCAGGACATCACCGGCACTCCCACGCCGGCGTATGGCGATGCGGATGCGAAGGCCGCGGATGCGGTCAATGCCGCGATGGCGGTTCTGAAAAACCCGACGGGGCCGGCTCCGACCAGCGCCCCCGCCGGTTCCGCCGCGCCGATGCCGGCGGGCGGGCTTGTGGGCGTGATCGAGTCGCTTCAGAAGAAGTTGACCGAAACCGCCAACACCGATGCGAAGAAGAAGTTGGAGTTGGACAAACTTTCCAAAAGCCTTGAAGAGCGTGTGTCCGGTTGGAACACCCAATTCGCCGAGCTGAAAACCAAGGGCGACGAAGCCGAGAAGCGCGCCGCCGATGCGGAAAAATCGAAGGCCGATCTGCAGGCTCAGTACATGACCAAGCAGACGACTGCGGATGATTCCAACAAGACGACCGTCGACGCCACCGGCAAGCAGTTGACGGACATGCAGACGATCGTGGCCCAGGCGAAGGCCGAAACCTCGAAGGTGGCCAAGGAAAATGATTCGCTCAAAGCCCAACTGGCGAACTTCCGGCTGGATGTGAAAGACGCCGCCATCCGCCATGCCGATGGCACGATCATTCGCGTTCCCTCCAACGCGGTCTGCTACATCAGCATCGGATCGGGCGATCATCTCCCGGCGGGCACCACCTTCGAGGTGTACGACAAAAACGAAGGCATCCCCGGCCTCGGTAAAGACCCGCTCAGCAACACCAATCTGCCGATCGGCAAGGCTTCGATCGAAGTCATTCGCGTCGGTCAGAACAGCAGCGAATGCCGTATCGTCCATCTTCAGCCCGGCGTGACGCTGTCCGAAGGCGACATCATCGGCAATCTGGTCTACAACACCGACACCACGTTTAATTTCTTCGTCTACGGTAATTTCGATGTGGACGGCAACGGCGTGTATACCGCCCAAGAAGCGGATGTCGTCCGGAGTCTGGTCACCCGCTGGGGCGGTAAATTGAGCGACAAGATCGCCGTCAGCACCGATTTCGTCGTCCTCGGCCAGGAGCCGCAGGTGCCGATTTTGACCAAGGAAGAGCGGGATGATCCGATCCTGATCGACAAATTAAACAAGGCGATCGAAGCGTCGAAGAAATATCAAGATGTGATCAATCAGGCCGCCACGCTGCATATTCCGATCATGAATCAAAACCGGTTTATGTACTACATCGGCTACTACGATCAGATGAAGCGGTGATGGATTTTCGCGGGATCGTTGAGCGGTGCGCCGGAGGCACGCGTTTTCTTCTGAAGTCGAAGAAAACGCGTGCCTTCGGC
>JANXVV010000297.1 GCA_025351525.1 Humisphaera sp.
GCGCAGCAGAGCGCGTTGATTCCTCAACGAGCGTGCTCCGCTGCGCGTCGCGGCTAACCTGAAGGCGGAATGCGCTGGACGCTTACGTGCGGATTCCCAGCACCTGCGCCATCGTTTCCCCCAGGGTGGCCGGGCTTTCGGCGATTGAGACGCCGCAGGATCGCAGGGCTTTGATCTTCGATTCGGCGGTGTCATCCCCACCGCTGATGATCGCCCCGGCATGGCCCATGCGGCGTCCCGGCGGGGCGGTGCGACCGGCGATGAACGCCACCACCGGTTTCTTGATGTGCTTCTGAATGTGCAGCCCGGCGTTGGTTTCGTCGCTGCCGCCGATCTCACCGATCATGATGATCGCATCGGTGTCCGGGTCGGCGTTCAGCAGATCCAGCACTTCGATGAAGTTGAGGCCCTTGATCGGATCGCCGCCGATACCGACGCAAGTGGTTTGACCGATCCCGCGCGTGCTGCACTGCCACACTGCTTCATAGGTCAACGTGCCGCTGCGGCTGATGATCCCGACCTTTTTACCGCTCTTGGCTTCCTTGGCGGGAGTGTGGATGTAACCGGGCATGATGCCGATCTTGCATTCGCCGGGCGTGATGACACCGGGACAATTCGGCCCGATCAAAACGCTGTTCGGCCTCTCCTTGAGAAACGCCTTCACCTTGACCATATCCAGCACCGGAATGCCCTCGGTGATCGCCACGATGACCGCGACGCCGGCATCGGCGGCTTCCATGATCGCATCGGCGGCGAAGGGCGGCGGGACGAAAATCATCGTCGCATGGGCCCCGGTGCCGGCGACGGCCTGCGACACCGTGTCGAAGATCGGCAAGCCGTTCGCGTCTTTCTTGCCGCCCTTGCCGGGGGTGATTCCACCGACCATCTTCGTGCCGTACTCGAGACAGTTTTTCGTGTGGAATGCGCCGGCCTCGCCGGTAATCCCCTGACAGATCACGCGCGTGGCTTGGTTGACCAGAATGCTCATCGGAAGGGTGTCCTTTTGACCGCTGGAAATCTTCGATTCGTGAACCGGCAGAGCCTATACGCGAGTGCGGGTCAATTCAAGGAGCGGGCAGGCTCCAAGCTCCAAGCCGGGACGCAGCGCCCTGCGCAGTCCCGGATCTCTTCGTGTTCCGCTGACAAAATTCGGAAGAATCCGGGCCTGCGCAGTTCGCTGGTGCGAACCGCTCCGACCTGGCTTGGATTCAGATCGAGCGAAAGTTCCGCGCACGAATGCCGATTGTCTATCTTCCGACTCAGATTTATACTGCCCTCATCATGAACACACCCTTCCAACCCGCCTGGCTCCGCATCGGTCTTCTGGCTGCGTTATTGATCAGTGCAGGATGCTCAGTCAGCGATCGTTCGGTGATCGAAAAAGCCCAGGGATTTGACGATGGCATCAAACCTGCCGAGATCAAGGAGCCTGGCATCGACGCCTATTTTCAAAAGATCGGCGAGCGGATCGTGCAGGCGGCGAGGGAGTCGGATGCCGCCCACTGGGGGCCCAAAAGCCATTTTGCAAAAGGGGAGGATGAAGAGTGGATGTTCAAGGGCATACAGTTTCATCTGGTGAACAGCAAGACGCTCAACGCTTTCACGACCGGTGGGGTTCACGTTTACGTTTACAACGAACTGTTGCAGCTCTGTAAAAACGAGAATGAGTTGGCGGCGGTGATGAGCCATGAATTCGGGCATATTTATTGCCGGCATGTGCAGGCGGGTCAGAAGCGGCAGTATCGGATATTGGCCGGGGCGCTCGGGTTGGGGGCGGCGGGCTATGTGGTGGGCGGGAAGGAAAAAGGCGCGGAGTACGGCGCGGCGGCGTTCGGCGCGGGCACGACGGCGGGCAACTATTTCGGCATGGGATTCACGCGAGATGATGAAGGGCAAGCCGACCAAACCGGTTTCCATTTCTATTGTCTGGCGGGTTGGGATCCGAATGCCTTCGGGGATTTTTTTCAGACGATGATCGACAAGGGTTACGACACCACACCGGAGAAAGCGAGCGATCACCCGACGCTTGCCAGCCGGGTGAAAATTGCCCGCGAGCGTGCCGAGAAATCGACGGACCTGGGGAGAAATCCCGAGCGACTCCGCCGCCCGGACATCGCCACTGCCGCGCAGTTTGACCGCTACAAAGCCGATGCCCGCAACGCCGGCAAGCGAACGCCGGACGATAAGAGTCTGGCGAAAACGCAGCAGTTATTGACGGCGATGCCGAGGAGTTGCCTGACGCCGACGATGCCGAACGATCAGATGGACGCCCAGCAGCAAATTCTTCAGCAAGTGAAGCAGAAACAGGCACCGCAAACCTCCGGTCAATCGACAAATCCCTGAGTTTTTTTAGCGGCTGTGCCGAAGGCACGCGTTTTCATTTGGCCGAGAAAAACGCGTGCCTTCGGCACAGCCGCTAAAAAATTCAGTGCTTTTCCAAGCAGGTTGGGATCGGCGTAACATGACCTGCAACCGCCCAACCATCTCCGCCATCGTCCCCATCTTTAACGAAGCGGAAAATCTGCGCGAGCTTCATCGCCGGCTGACCGCCGCCCTCAATTCCGCCGACGATTCGTGGGAAATCATCTATGTGGATGATGGCAGTGTCGATGCCTCCGGGCGGATCATCCGCGAATTTCACGGCGTCGATGACCGCGTGCGAGCGATCAGCCTCTCCCGAAACTTTGGTCATCAACCCGCGTTGACCGCCGGGATCCATTTCGCTACCGGCAAATGCGTCGTGCTGATGGATGGCGATCTGCAGGATCCACCGGAACTGATCCCACAGTTGGTCGGCAAGTGGACCGAGGGATTTCAGGTCGTCGTCGCCGAGCGCGCCACGCGCACTGAAACCGGACCACGCGGGTGGGGGTTCAAACTTTTCTATCCCCTGATGAAGTGTTTAAGCACCCTCCCCGCCGGCCCCGACGCCGGGATATTCGGCCTGATGGATCGCGTCGTCATCGAGCAGATGAACAAACTCCCCGAGCGCAACCGCTTCATCCCCGGCTTGCGAAGTTGGCTGGGTTTCAAACAAACCTCGATTCTCTACGATCGGCAAGCCCGACGCTCCGGCGCTCCCAAGCAATCATGGCGTCATCTGCTGAAATACGCGATGGATGCGATGATCAGCTTCAGCTATCAGCCGTTGCGATGGGTGACGTACACCGGTTTCTCCATCTCCGCCGTCACGTTTCTGCTGGCGATTTATTACCTCATCGAGTTTCTCTATCGGCATGGCCGCACGTATGGAAGCGGGTTCACGACCCTCATCATGTGCATCCTTTTTTTGGGTGGGGTGCAACTGATTTCGATCGGCATCCTGGGTGAATATGTCGGGCGTATTTATGAGGAGATCAAGCAACGGCCGTTGTATGTGGTCCAGGAGATGATCGGGTTTGACTTCTGTTTTGAAGGGAGTTTCGCGGCTCCGTTGGGCGCAATGCTGACTCCGCAAGAAGAGATCGAAAGTTTTTAAAGTCATCGTCTGATTATTGAGCCGGTCTGGCTTGCGAGCCGTGTCCGAGCGGTCATCCCGTCAGACGCGCCTCGCAAGCGAGGCGGCTAAATAATGTGGAAGCACTGATTGTCCCGATTGCGATTTCACCGCCCTTTCTCCGGCCCATCCCTGCATTCCAGGCTCAGCTCATGATCGTTTCGCAACCAGCCATCGAGCGTTCCGGCACCCTCCTCCGTTTGATACCGAAACTGGAAGTGTGCTGAATCCGCCGCATCCGGCTGACCGAAATAGAGGCGTGAGAACGGATGGGACATCGACAGCACGGTCGTCTGAAAAGTACGAATGCTCTTCACGGCAGGCCATGAGGAAGGATCGATCAGATCGAAATCGAACACGTGATTGGTCGGCCCGCCCTCCGATGTCACGTTGCCGACATACCGCAGCAAGACGAGCCGGCGAAATCCATCCGGGCTTTTTCGCTCGTGCATGAACACCAGCGGCGGCGAGAATCTAAACGTCGCAAGCGTCGGATCCACGCATCGAATCAGGTCCACCCACTGCGGCGGTGCCCAGGCGGCGACGGGGGAAATCGAGCGCGCTTCGTGATCCAGTTCGTTGCGATACTCTCCACCGGTGGTTACTAACGTGGACGACGTGGCCGGGTCACCATCGAAGCAAATTCGGTCATCCGGCGCGGTGAACTTCATGCACCGTCGCAGCACGAGATTGGTGTGAAGTTGACGCCAGGCGGAGAGTGCGAGCCATGTCGCACCGAGTAATCCCATCAGTACGGCGACGCCGATGAATCGGCGCTGGATGTGTCGGCGACGCAGCCAGGGAATTTTGGTCTTTCGGGCATACTCGAGGGGTGGCGTACGCATGACTTACATTTTAGCGGCTGCGCCGAAGGCACGCGTTTTTTGTCGCGACCGAAGAAAAAAACGCGTGCCTTTGGCACAGCCGCTAAAAAATTCAGGAGCTTGGAGTAATCGACCCAAGCACCACTGCCCGCCGTGCGCCGGTGGCGCTGGGCACGTTTGACGGAAGGCCGTCGAGTGTCGCGGCACCGAGCAGGGCGAAGGCGAGGGCTTCTTTGGCCGCAGAAATAATCCCGAGATCATCGAGTGTTTTTACCAATACGGACTTTGGTGACTCCGGCGGGTTTTTAGGAAAGACCATGACATGACGGAGTTCTTCCATCAACCGGGGATTCAACGTTCCTCCGCCACTGACGATGACTTCATCCGGCAGGCAAGGGAGAAGATTAAATGACTGACCGATCGCGCGTGCCGTGGCATGGCACGCGGTCGCAAGAGCATCTTCCAGGGACAACGACGCTCCCACTTCTTTAACCGCGTTCTCGTACAGCCGAATCATCGCGGGACCATCCGTCGACTTCGGCGGTTTACTGAAAAAATAGACGTCTTCGGTACTCACGAAGGCGACGGCAAAGTTAAGTGAGCCACGCAACGATAATTCGCCGCCCCGGTCGAAACCCACTGGCGATCCGCTTTGGCGCATCAGGTGATCCAGTACGCAATTCCCCGGCCCCGTATCAAACGCAATCACTTGATCGATTGATGCACCGGCGGGAATGAAGGTCAGATTCGCGATCCCCCCGATGTTCAACAACACCCGATTCTTCGTCGGATGCTGAAACAAAATATAATCCGCGAACGGCACCAGCGGCGCGCCCTGCCCGCCCGCGGCGCAATCGGCGCGGCGAAAATCGCTGACCACCCGGCAGCCCACCTCCGCCGCCACCAGTGCCGGATCAAACCACTGAATCGTATCTGGCGGTTCGTGAAATAAAGTCTGCCCGTGCGCCGCGATCGCCGCCAGATCCGACGCTTGCAGTTTCGCCTCGCGCAGCGCGTCATTCACCGCCATCGCATACGCCAGTGAAATCTCGCGGCCAACATGGGCCAACCCGGCGAGAGACACTTTCCCCTCGCCGCGCAGCGCGAAGATGCGTTGCCGCAGCGAGGGCTCGTAAGACCGCGCGTGGTGATGCAGCAGAGTGGCCGTCATATCGAGGCCATGGCCGGTAATTTGCACCAGGGCGACATCGACGCCGTCCGCGCTCGTTCCGCTCATGGCGCCTGCGATGATTCGACGGGGGGACAGCATGATCGATAGTTTATCGGCAATGAACCGCGCCGGTAAGCGGGGAGGAGGCTAAGATATTGTAAAGATTCAACGCCCCGAATCGGCGATAAGCCGATATGATAACAGACAACCGTTTGGAGCGATCGATTATGGCTGACCAAGATAAAACAAAACCTGAAGAAACCTCGAAGGGCGGCGGCGGTGCTGCCACCGCCACCGTCAAACCCAAGGAAAAACCCAAGCGCGTTCCTAAAAAGCGTCCGCCCGAATTGCTTCCCCCGTGGAAAGTGCTGCTGCACAACGACGACAAGAACGATCGGAAGCATGTGGTGGATACGATCGTTGAACTCACCCCGCTCAATGAGCAGGCCGCCACCGTGCGAATGGACGAAGCCGACAAAACCGGCGTCGCCCTGCTCCTGGTCACGCACAAAGAGCGCGCCGAGTTGTATCAGGAACAA
>JANXVV010000315.1 GCA_025351525.1 Humisphaera sp.
CTCGCTTGCGAGACGCGTCCGGCGGGACAACCACAAAGACGCGCCTCGCAAGCGAGACGGCTCAATAATGAAGGCGGTCCCATCGCCAGATGGAAAATGTATCGCTGGCGTACAGGGCTATCGATGTTCTGCCTCGCGGTCCCCCTCGCGGCGCATTTCAAAGTGATTTACGGCGCGATCGTCCGTGGGAATTCGGTGGCCGAGTGGTCTGAACTAAATGTTGACGATGAGCCTTGGCGGGAGCTTTGCCATCGGATCGATCGCGATTTCCCGGGACGGCCCATCGTTCTGGCCGGCATCCCTCTCAACCCGGCGGCGTACTTTTATCTGCATCAATTGCGGGTGCCGGTATCAATCAGTTCGGTGGTCTTGAAGCGGGTGGATGAGCTGGAAATCGGCAATTTGGATCCGCTCGTCATCACGCGCATCGAATGGGCCGACACGCTTCATGCGATTCATTTTCAGGATCTGTTCAGCGAGGGGTCATTGTTAATTTTGCGACGGGAGGTGAAATAGCACCCATGCATCACGATCGCCGCGATTTTTTGAAGCAGAGCCTCGCCGTCGCCGGGGCCACGGTAGCCGTTCACCTTCAGCGGGCGGCATCTTGTCAGGCGGTGGTGGCGAATGAAGGGGACGGCGCGGTGGTGATCGATCCCGCACCGCTGTTCGAATTGTCGCCCCATTTATACATGCAGTTCATGGAGCCACTCGGCACGACGGATTCATCGGTCGAGGCGGCGTGGTCTTACGATGCGGAAAACTGGCGGCAGGATTTTGTCGACGCAACCCGCGATCTCAATCCCGGCATGATGCGCTTCGGTGGACTTTTCAGCCGGTATTATAAATGGCGGGAAGGGATCGGTCCGGTCAACCAACGCCCGATGATGCGGAACTATTTGTGGGGCGGCAAGGAGACGAACCGCGTCGGCACGCACGAGTTCATCGACTTTTGCCGCAAGGTGAAAAGCGAACCGTTATATTGCGTCAATTTCATGAGCGACGGGCATCTGTATTTCGGAAAAATGAAGGAGGGCAACCGCACCGCCGATGCGCAGGAGGCGGCGGAATGGGTTTCATATGCCAACGATCCAGATCACAAAGAGCGCCAATTGAACGGCGTCTCCAAGCCCTTTGACATCAAATTCTGGCAACTGGGCAACGAGACTTCTTATGGCAAAGGGGGGTTCGCGAAGGATCAATCGATCGAGCAGACGATCGCATTCGCGAAGGCGATGCGAAGCCGCGATGCATCGATCAAACTGCTGGGATGGGGCGATTTCGGCGGCGACAAGAATGCTGAGCCCTGGGCCGGCGATCTGGTCGAGCGGGCCGGTGAGCATATCGACTCTGTGGCTTTTCATATGATGCAGCAGACATCCGTTCGCAAGGATTCGGTGCTCAACAGTCTGCGCTATCAGGATTCACCCCGCGAGGCGTGGGACGAATTGATCGAGATGGCTCCGCTCGTCGAGGCGAAGCTGGTGAAGATGGAAAAGGCGCTGGATGCCCGCAAATCCAAGCACCCGTTGGCGATCACCGAAGGACATCTGAGCCTCGGGATGCGGAACGTCAATCCGCTTCTAAGCGAGTGGTTGACGGGCGTTTACCATGCCCGCGTGATGAACACCTATCAACGGCACGGCGACCGGCTGAAGATCGCCACCGCCGCCGACTTCTGCGGCAACCGATGGACGACCAACGCGCTGATTCTGCAGGTGCCGAACGGCGTCAGCTATCTGCTGCCCGCCGGCGCGGTGATGCGGCTATTCAAGCGGCACAAAGGCACCCACGCGGTGACCGTCGATTCCACACCGCCGGCGTTGGACATCGCCGCCAGCCGGGCGGAAGGCAGGATCTTTCTGCATGTGGCGAACATGGATTATTCCCGTTCGACGGAAGCGAAATTCGCGGTGAAGGGAATGGTCATCACGGCGGTGAAGGTGGTTGAAATCGCACCTGAATCGCCGCGGCAGGCGGTGCAGGATCGTCAGTTGGATGCGTTCGCGACGAAGGAACATGTGCTGCCGGGGGCGGTGGTTTTTCAATGGCGGTTCCCGGCCAGATCCGTCAGCGCGGTCGAGCTCGATTGCCGGCCGGTATGATCGAATGTTTCAGAGCGAATTATCTAGCCGTCTCGCAAGCGAGGCGCGTCGAGCGGTCATCCCGCCGGATGAGCCTCGCAAGCGAGACGGCTAAATAATTGCAAGTGCAGTCCAACAGGATTCCTTCCGGGTTTCCCTTTCTCCGTACTTACGTTAGAATCCCGCCGAACTCATGCATTTCGGAGGTAAATTATTTTGACGGCGATCGCTTCATCCTCAGCCACCACCGGTTGGTGGCCTACCAATTTGTTCGGGTACAAGGTTGATTCCAAGCTCGGCGAAGGCGCGGCCAGCACCATCTGGGCGGTCACCGATCCCAAGACCAAGCAGAAATACGCGCTCAAACACGTCCTGCGCAAAACCGATAAGGACATGCGATTCATCGAGCAGATTCAGAATGAGTTTGAAGTCAGCAAGCAGTTCACCCATCCGGTGCTGCGCAAAAGCATCGATCTTCAAGTCAAGAAGACGCTGTTTTTCAAAATCAGCGAAGTGGCCTTGATTATGGAATGGTGTGACGGGATGCCGTTGGACAAGCAACCTGCCGGCACGGTGGCGGAGGTGCTTGGCACGATGACGCAGGTCGCCAAGGCGCTGGATGCGCTGCATTTCATGGGTTACGTGCATTGCGACATGAAACCGAGCAACATTCTTTCCACGCCGCAGGGCCGGGTGAAGGTGATCGATTTCGGGCAGACCTGCAAGGTTGCGACGATCAAGGACCGGATACAGGGCACGCCCGATTTCATCGCTCCCGAGCAGGTCGAGAAGCGCCCGGTGACGGTTCGCACGGACATCTTCAATTTTGGCGCGAGTCTCTATTGGGCTTTAAGCCAGCATAAAATTCCGACGTTCATCACCCTGAAAAAGAGCAAGCGGGAAGGATTGCGGGATGAGCACATCGCCTCGCCGAGCCATTACAATCCAAATGTCCCGCAAGCCCTGTCCGATCTTGTGATGGAATGCGTTCGCCTCGACCCCATCCAGCGTCCGCGCGGTATGGGGGAAGTGGTG
>JANXVV010000343.1 GCA_025351525.1 Humisphaera sp.
GGCGGATGCGAGCGATGCCGAGGGGCATGATCGAAAATGGGCCGCCGTCGAATCGGTGAAGGCGCTGCGGGCGCAGGGGATACCGGCGTACTTTTATCACGGTGAATCGATCAGTTCGGTGTGCGTTGGGGTGTGGCCGGAAGGGGCGGTGAAAAAGCAGGATGCGGGCAATTCTCAGGGTGACGCTGCCACGCTTAATCCCGACACCAGCCTCTTTGTCTCGAATGTGCCTCTTCCTCAAAAAATGCTGCGGGATCCGGAGGGGCGACCGGTCGTGGCGATGTCCCCGAGGGTGGAACTGCTCGATCCGACGTTGCACGCGATGGCGACCCGCTTTCCGTCGCACATGATCAATTCCGAAGAGCGGCAGTTTAAAGTGCGCGATCCGGGGACCAACGGCACCCGACTCGTTTCCTCGCCGAGCTTTTTGGTATTTGTGCCGGAGGCGAAAGCGACTGGCGTGCAGAACGGTCAGCGACCAGCGGTGGGTCCGGGCCAGTTGCCGATGATGCCTCCGTCGCTATTGCAGACGAACCAACCGCTGCCGCCGCAACCGGGGGTTGGTCGGTTGCGTGAAGTGGGGAACTGATTTTTTGAAATTGTGGGTCTCCCTGTGGCATGGGCTTCCAGCCCATGTTGGCGGGCATGTGCGAAAAGAGAATTTTTTTAAAATGGTCTTTACTTGTGGCATTGCTAACACGGGCTGGAAGCCCGTGCCACGATAAAGTTAATTCCGAAACAGAGGGAAAGACATTGCACCTTTTGATCGCCACGACGAATGTTGGGAAGATTCGCGAGTTTCGGCAGATGCTGGGGACCGAGCGGTTTGAGTACAGCGACCTTTCTCAGCACCCGCCGATTGAAGCCGTTGAAGAAACGGGGCGAACCTTTCGGGCCAACGCCTGTCTGAAGGCGATCCATTACGCTCAACTTTTTAAGACGGCGGCGATCGCGGATGACAGTGGTCTGGAAGTCGACGCGCTGGACGGTAGTCCCGGTGTTCACAGCGCGCGATGGGCGGAACTGAACCAAGCCGGGAAGGGCGATGCGGCCAACAACGCACTGCTTCTCAAACAGTTGGCCGATATCCCCGATGCCAGGCGAACCGCGCGATTTGTGTGCGTCCTGGCGCTGGCGGATGCGAAAGGGCGCATCGTGATGACGGTTCGTGATACGATGGAAGGCACGGTGACCCGCGAGCCGCGCGGGACAAATGGCTTCGGTTACGATCCGCTGTTTCTGGTGGCCTTCCACGGCCAGACCACCGCTGAATTGCCGCCGGCCACGAAGCATGAGATCAGTCATCGCGGCAAGGCATTGCAGCGGTTGCGGTTGATGATGGATGTCGCGATGGCGAAGGATGAGGACTTGTCATGAGCCGAATACTGGTAGCCGTGAGCAGTCCTTGGGCGGCACAAAAAGTCGTCGAGCCATTGAGCAATCTCGCCAAGCGACTGGATGCCGAAGTGCTGGTGCTGCACGTCTCCCGTCCCAGCGGCGGGCAGATGCGCGAGCAGGAACAAGCCGATGGCGAACAGGCCATCGCCACGCTGCGCCAGGCATTGGAAGAGCGCGGCATCATCGTGCAAACGCTGTTGATGTTCAGTGAGGACATCGCGGTGGCGATTTTGAATGTCGCCGAAGAGCGGGGTGTGACGTTGATCGCTTTGGGTTTGACCGGAAAAAACATTTTTGCCCGATTGCTGGCGGGGAATGTGCCGGTGGAGTTGATCAAGAACACGAAGACGCCGGTTCTTCTGCTTCCCCCCGATTGGAATGGGATGATCTAAAAATAGCGAATGAAGAAATCCGAACCCGCCGGGAATAACGAATGACGAAATTCGAATTCACGAATCAATGATGAATGACGAATGCCCGATGTTTCGTCATTCGTGAATCCGTCTGCGGTCCGTGACCACGGGCGCCTCGACGGAAAACCAACAGCTCGAAATCGAAAAAAAGCTCGAGGGGCAATTGAAGGAAACTCGAATGACCTCCTCTTTTGAGCTACCCCGCATATTTCATCATTCCGTTGGAATATGTTTCATTCCCCAGGGGCGCAACAACCTTGTCTCTCGTAAACTTCGGGGTTTCCAGACTCTGAAAGTTTTAACAGGGAGACGAGGTTGTGCGAACAGACTGTAACTCAAAATCGATCCCTTTCACCTCGCTTGGCCGTCGAAAGGTGGTCGCCGGATGTCTGCCCGATCCGCGCGATCCGGCGATGATCGAGCACGATTAGTCGACGATGTTTGCGCAGCGGATCATGGGCATCGCCTGCGGTTAAGAGGATTTGAACGACCACGGTACCGCGACCTGTGGCACCAAGCCCACATGCGGAACTTATTGTGAACCCATTCCTTTGGCCGGCTTTCGACGACGCAAAAACCCGGCAATTATTTTAGTAACTTGCTCATTTTCGGGGAATGCATCCAGAAGTAGTGCATTTTAGTTCAGTTTTGTTCAGTTACGTTTTGAAGGATGGTTAGACGAGAGAAGCCCCGGTCACGTTCCAAGCCCGACTTCGCCGATAAACCAGATGCACCATGCTCCGCGCTTTTGCCGTCAACCTCGTCAAGCTCACCTTCCTCGCCAGCCTCGTCGCCGGCGGTACGGCGGGCGTTTACTACTACGAACGCCACCAATCCACTGCCTGGCAGATTCAAAAGCTGGAGCAGGAACGCCAGAAGCTCGAGACGCAAAAGCAGCAACTTCAAACAGTGGTGCAACGGCTGAGCGACGAAAAGCGGGTGGCCGAGATTCTGGTCCAGGATCAGAAGAAAATCGACGGCAAGCTGAGCACGACGCTGCTTTTCGTCGAATACGCCAGAGACGGCTCCGCCCTGCCCCCCAAAACGTTCACGATCGCCGGCAACACCGCCCACATCGACGCGATGGTCATCAAATTCGACCGAGATTTTGTCGGGCAGAATGATCCCCTTCGCGGGCACAGCATCGCGCTCTTCCACAAGCTATTCGGCGACACCCAAACCCCTGAAAACGGCTTTGCCATCGACGTGCCGGGTCAGATTCCCGACATCTATCGCGGCACGCCCGATTCCTCGGCCAAGCTTGCGGCTTTCGAGTTTGATCTCTGGCAAAATTTCTGGCGATTGGCGGAAGACAAGGAATACCGCACCGCCAAAGGAATCCGCGTCGCCAACGGGCAGGGAATCTGGGGCCCGTTTTCCCCCGACAAACTTTACACGTTGGTCCTCGATGCCGACGGCGGTTTGAACCTCACCAGCGAACCCCTCAAAGGCATCTATCGCGAAGCCATGAAGCAGAAAGTGTCGAAAAGCGAATAGCCGCCCACTTGCCATTCACGCCGGGATCGGGGCCAAAGGCAGACAACCCGGATTCCGCTTCGCGTCCTATCCCTGCTAAACTCCCCGTGTGAACAACGACCTACCCCTTAAACCCGTCGCCGACGAAGCAGCATCGCCCCCTTCAACACCCGCCCCCGCATGGCTTGCTTTCGTCGCGGCATGGCTCGGTCTACTGACGCTCATCGCGTCGATCGTGCTTTTGCTTCTGCCCGGCAGCCACGACCCTCGCGCCGAACTCGAACACGCCAAACCCTATTCCGCCGCCGACCGCTTCTTCCCCGTGCCGGTGTATATGAGCGTCGTCACGCTCTTCATCGCCATCGTCGTTCTACGGCAGATGCGCCACGAACCGCGACCGCTGGCCGATGGGTTGGTGGCCCAGCGCGTTCAGGCGTGGGCGGGGATAATCTTATCGCTGATCGCCATCGGCATTTTTTATGCCGTGGCCGCTCATCGAGTCGGACCCCGCTGACCAGCCAGGGCCATCGCATTTGGCTCTCCGGTCCCCTCCCCCCATGTACACATGGGGGGAGGGTTAGGGTGAGGGGTGTTTCTTCGTGGCAAGAGGATGCTGCATTTCTCGAAGCGGCGGAAGAAAAAGGCAAGACCCCTAACCCTCCCCCCGGAGTACCGGGGGGAGGGGACCGGAAATCTTAAATGCGATGGCCCTGGCTGACCAGCGTCCTGTGCAGGCCTCATGCTTTATTGAATTCCACTATCCCGTATAATTCCGCCCATGACCCGCGCCATCACCTTCTTCCTTACCGCCTGCTTGTTGTCCGGCTGCGCCTCTTCTGACGACAAAGCCCCTCGTCTCGACTCCAAACTTCAACTTCATCCCAATGTCGGTCAGAGCGTCCGCATCGAAGGGACGGCCCGCTATCTGAAGGCGACCGGCCCGATGATTGCCGCGGAGGATTTCCAAATCCGCGTCTATCCGCGCACGGCGTGGGGTCCGGAGATGGACGGGAAAAAAATCGAACTGACCGGCCGGCTCAATGATTCCGCGCACGCCATCCCGCCTGATCCTTCGCTGAACCCCGGTGAATACTGGCTCGGGGAATCGATCTGGAAAATCGCCGTCCCGGAGAATAAATAATGTCCATGACCTCCATTCAACGCGGCCTGTCGTTGCGGTTTTTTTCACCTTTGCTGGCATTGTTCATCTGCAATTTTATCGGCGGTTGCGCTGAGCCGACGATGATTCGCACTCGCGATGAACTCGCGGGCCATCTCGGGCAGAAGGTGTCCGTCGAGGGCATCTACGAAATCGGCGAGAAGGGCGAATACGTGCGATCGGGGGATGTTGAGGTGGGATTGGATGTGAATCCCGATCTTCTGGGCTTTGGCCGTCCACCGCTTACCGAGGGGATGATGGTTCATGCCAGCGGTTTGGTGGAGCGCGGCGCGATGTCGCTGGGAATCTTCATCGACGCTCAAACCCTTGCCGCCAGCCGCGGTAATGCTGAACATCCGCTCGTTCCGGGCTTCGTCCTTCGCGATGCCAAAGTGCATCGCCTTGTAACTTCCGCAACTCAACCGGCCATCACGGAAGCGAAATGAAGTTCACTGTCAATGGCGATTCCCGCGATTTGCCCGAAGGGATGACGATTCAATCATTGTTGAATGAGTTGAAGCTGACGCCGGACAAGGTGGCGGTTGAGCTGAATCGTCGGCTGGTGCGGGCTGAGAAATATGACACACCGTTGAAAGACGGGGATGCGGTTGAGGTCGTGACGTTTGTGGGGGGAGGTTGATACGAGTTCATCAAAATTCATTCGCGCCAGGGTTAGCCGCGACGCGCAGCGGAGCGCGTTCTGTCAGTCTAAGAAAGTGCTCCG
>JANXVV010000373.1 GCA_025351525.1 Humisphaera sp.
GCAACTTCCTTCATCCCTTAAACACAATCGCCGGTTCGAGACGCATGACTTTGATGATGCTTAGCAGCGCGGAGAGCATGCAGATGACCACCACGGCCGCGCCGGTGCCGGCGAGCAATTGCCAGGGCATTTTGAAGGCCAGCTCGGTCTTGGAGCTTAGGAGACCGAAGGTCGACGCCAGCCCGACACCGATTCCATAGCCGATGATTCCCACGAGCATGGATTGAAGGAGAATCATTCGCAGCAGCATGGCGTTCGAGGCACCCATTGCTTTGAGCGCGCCGAAATGGCGGAGATTGTCGAGCGTGAAGTTGTAGAACGTCTGCCCGGCGATGGCCGTGCCGACGACGAAGCCGAGGGCGATGGCGATGAAAAAATTGATCGGGATGCCGGTGTGCTGGAAGTAATAATCGTAGGTGAGCTTTATAAACCCCGCCTGAGTATAAGCGGCCAGCCCCGTTTTCGCCTCGATGGTTTTGCAGAGTGCCGGTAGATCCGTGCCGGGTTTCGCCTTGACCAGCACGAAGCTGAGCAGTCGCCGTTCGTGCGGGGCGAAAGTGGTGGCGCGAGAGTAGGTCGTGTAGACCACCGGCTGCGACTGGAAGGTGCGGGCCACTTCGCAGATGCCCACGACGGTGGCGCGGTGATCGTTGACTTCCATCACATCGCCCACTTGCAGCGGACGGGTTTTTTTGGAGCCGGGAATGTCGCGCGCGAGCTTCGTGGCGGCCCCGTTTGAATCGACGATGATCGAATCGGCTCGTCGGAGGTCGGCGAGCTTTCCATCCAGCATTTTCGGTGGCCCACCCACCAGCGTGGTGTCATCCAGACCCAAAATAATACAGGTCTGAAAATTACCGTTGTCCAGTCGGGCTTTTAGGAGGCCTTTGTATAGCGGCATGGCCCACTCGACGCCCTGCACGCCGCGCACCGCCAGCAGCTTCGTGTCCTGCACCGGTTTCACATCATCGATGAACTGCACCTTCGGGTCCATCACCCAGATATCCGGCAGCCCGATGTCGTTGATGGCGTTGTAGGTTCGCTCCATCAGGCCGATGAAGATGGCCGCCTGCTGGGTGATGAGCAGCGAGGCGAAAGTCAGCCCCATGATGATGCCGAAGTATTTCGCGCGGTCTCCGACGAGCATTTTAAACGCAACGATGTTCATGCGTTTTTCTCCCGTGGGCCGTTGCGCCGCCTGCCGTTTGGTTTGGCGGGTTGCCGTTTCGCGATGGCTTCAAGCGCCGCGGCGGAAAAATCGGTGATGTGAATCGCCAACGCATCCAAATCCTTACGAGCGAACTCCTGTTCCGGATGCAGCCGATGCACGACGGCCTGCGCATGGCGATAGAAAAGCACCTGCCCGATGACGCTGGAAGCGCAGAGCCGAATACGGGGATCGTGCGGCGGCAGACGGGTGATGTTCTCAACGATGCCGGCGATGATCGCGAATTCGCGCCTGATGGATTGCTCGACCATCTCATCGAGGGCGGCGGACGGTTCCATCATCTCGCGGGCCATCAACTGCCAGTGCCAGGCGGGCCGACCATGATCCAGAATGCGCCGCAGCAGCGATCGTACGAAGACATGCAACTGCTCGAGGGGCGTCGATCCGGCATCGGCATCGACGGGAAATTGTTCCTCGCAGCACTTGCGAGCGTATCGGAATACGGCGGTGTAGAGGCCCTGCTTGTCGCCGTAATGATAGTTGACGGCTGCGACATTCGCCTTGGCCCGGCGAATGATGTCGCGAATGGTGGCGGCGCGAAACCCTTTTTCGGCGAACACCTCACCGGCGGATTCCAACAGTCGGTTTTCTGTGGCGGCGGGGGGATGATGGGGTGGAACAGCCATGAATTTCACTCAACAGTTTAAAACGCATGTTTGAAAAGTCAAGGTGGATTTCCTGTCCTCTCGCAGCATGGGCTACCAGCCCATGTTTTTGAATTTAAAAATGGGCTGGTAGCCCATGCTACGGCGAACTTTGCGGTGCGCGTCTTTTTGCCTCGGAAGCACGCGCTCCGCCGCGCGTCACGGCTAACCCGGGCGGATCGGAAAATACAAAGATTGTCGTTCACTTTATCATGGATGTTGCATTCGAGATCGACGGCGCGGTCGTCGGCGTGGGATTGACCTGCAAACCTGGGGCACCCGGTCGCTGCAGCGGGTGGATGGTGATCGCCTGAGCCGCATGATCGGCGGCGGGGTTGGCGCGACGGGCGATCGCGACCGCCCGGTCCTTCGCGTTGTCATCCGGTCGATACCGCGCGTGCAAGTTTTCGGTGCTCTTCAGCGCCGGCCTGGTCGCCAAGATCGGCGTCGATCAGGGCGAGCGTGTAGTGGGCCGTCAGATTTTCAGGATCCAACGCCAGCGTCTTATTGAACGCCACGGCGGCTTCCTCCAGAAACTTTCGATGCGCGGCTTGCCGCTCGGGTCCACGCTCCATTTTCGCACGTTCGAAGAGGGACTGGCCAAGCTCATTGAGAATCTCATAGTCCTTGCTGAAGTCGAATCCGCGCGGCGTCAGACCGGCGAACTCCTTGCCGACAATGCTCCGGAATTCCGCGATGGCTTTGTCGAGCACCCCGTTCTGTTTGTCGACCGGGCTGTTCAGCCAGGTCACGGTCCAGGGAGGCGCGGGAGGGTCGAAACGCGAGGCGCGCTGAAGTGCGATGACGGCATCTTCAAGACGGCCTTCCTTGAAATAAGCCCGTGCCAGATTCACCGCGCCATCCGCTTTGCCGAGCTTCTCCACTTGTAAAAACGCGGTGGTGGCCTGAATCAGCCCCCCTTTTTCGCTGGCCTTGCTTCCTTCCAAAAGCAGACCGATGCCGTAATCGTGCCAACGCTGCCATGGCGGGGCGGGCGCCTCTGCGGAAGCGGCGGCTTTTTCGGCACCCTCAATGGGAAAGACGATCCAGTCGGTGGCGATCGTGGTGATCGGCAGATCGTTGATGAATTTCTTGCCGTGAACCAACTGCATATACCGCGCGTCAAACTTGCGGTATTGAAGCTTCACTTTAACCGCCAACGGCCCGCGTTGGTCCGGCGGAACACCGATCGCATAGTGAACCACCACCGCCATCGGCGGCGATCGGCAATTCCCCCGTGTATCCCAGCGCCGTCGCCTCTGCCGCGGCCCAATGCCGGGTCACGCGCTCGTTCATCGAAGACCGCAGACTTAGACTTAGACTTAGGAACTTCTTCCGAATCCCTTCGGCGATCAAAATGTCCACCCGTACATTATAACACGAGGCGGCCAATCGCGCTAGTTACCATTGCGCGGCCCCTTAACTCGCCTTGCAACCGCCCTGACCCTTGCAGGAGTTCTGGCCCTTGCAAGTATGGTCGGCGGTCTTGCAACTCCCCTGGCCCTTGCAGGCGTTCATGCCCTTGCAGGAATGTTGCGTACCAACGGCGGGGGTGGCAACTTTCGCGCCGGCCTGATCACTGCTCGAACAGCCGGCGATATACCCGGTGGCCCCGAGCATTAGTCCACTGAGGGCGGCGGCGGCAACGGTCTTTTTGAATTGCGATTGAGACATGGGTGTTCCTCTCATAAAAATTGGGACGAATCAACAGAAAAAAAGCGGCGAGATCCAGTGGTTCGGGGTCACCTCCCGGTTAGAGCCGCGACGGGCGACCCTGTCGCAGGCAGTGGATGCCGTGCCGTCGCAAATCCTCATTCAAAGTCGCCGTGCATGACCGGACTTTAAAAAAATGGGACGACGGATGAGTCAGCATATGTAACTATACGAGCAACAAGACTTATTCCGATGTAATTTTTTAATATTTCTGATCGGATCTTTTTAAAAACGGGTGGCATGGGTGACTGGCCCGTGCTTTTTAGTCGAAGAAATGCATGGGCGAGACGCCCATGCCACCTCATTCAAAGCGCCCGATTCGATGGTTCCCATTTCAGCGACATCGATCTTACCATCACCGCCATTGCCACACCAAAAATACAGTGCGCCGAAAGGGTGACGAGGACGAACGAAAAGGTTCGCGGTATTCCAAAAAATTGCGTGTAGGGCGACATCAGCATCCCCAATTCCAAGCCCACGGCCATCGCCACCGCCCGGCCCCAACCGGGCCGGCGACCGTCGCCGATCATCGCGACATACATGATGCCAAACGAAATTCCATTGCTGAAGTGATACGCCCACCCGACCCATTGGGCGGTCGCCGGGTAATGAGCCTGATTGAGTGGTTGGCCCAGGATCATCGCCCCGAAGCGCGGGAAGACTTTGAAAAGATTCATCGGTGGCACGATGGCCGTCAAATGCCAGGGTTGGGCGTAGACGAACGGCAGTCGAAAGAGGTCGTAGGCGATGGCCGCCATAAAACCGGCGACTGCGCCAATCACCACTCCGCGACAAAGTCGTTGATCCCCGACGGCAAAATCGAGACCAGCCAGCACGATCAGAATGCCCATCGCCGGAATGAGGATGGAGATGGCAAACCACCGCATGGAACCGAGCCCGTAGAATTCGGCAAGCAGGCTCGCGATGGATGAGGCGGCTAGAACGAAAATGATCGCGCGACCAGGCCGCGTCCAGCGGAATGCCGAAGGGAGCGGAGTTTTACGAGCAGTCATACCGTCACTTTAACCGTGTGTGGCGAGGGCTTCCAGCCAAGGCCATGGCGTTCCCCTCTCCGGTCCCCTCCCCCCGTCATTCAAATTGATCTGTGCAGAAATTCGCGGGAAGATTGGCACCGTTTGGAAGAACAGTCTTTTTGAGTAGGACGTATCTGCTGACTGGCTTGACGGCTATCCTATACTTGTGAGTGTATCAAAGCTGGAGTGCGTCCAGCGGTGCGATCTCACGCAATCGAGGTGCGGGCTTCCAGCCTGCAAGTTGAGCAGGCTGGAAGCCCGCATCCCAATTGACGTTAAGGGTCTTTTGGAAAACTGGTGGCATGGGCGTCCCGCCCATGTTTTTTGGCCGAAGAAATGCATGGGCGAGACGCCCATGCCACCTTCTTCGACTCATTAAATTGATCTGGAGCTGGAAAATGTTCGGATTCGTGAAACGTCGTTGCATCATCGAACGGATTCATCGGACCGCCGATCTGTTCGAGTCGCTTGAAAATCGACTCATGTTCTCCACCGTTCCCGTAAAAGTTCTGCATTACGATTCCAAAATTGTTAAATTCGCCACGAGTGCCGCCGGCATTCCCGGCTATACGCCCGCTCAGATTCGCCATGCTTACGGGTTCGATCAGATCAGTTTTTCCGGCGGCAGCGTGGCGGCCAACGGGGCGGGTCAGACCATCGCGATCGTGGATGCCTACAACGACCCGAACATCGTGAATGACCTGGCGGTGTTCGACAATCAATTCGGCCTGAATGCCCCGCCGAGCTTTAGCATCGTTAATCAGAACGGTGGTAGCGCCCTGCCGGCGACGGACAGCGGTTGGGCCGGTGAAATCGCCCTGGATGTGGAGTGGGCCCACGCCATCGCGCCGATGGCCAATATCGTGCTTGTCGAGGCGAATTCCGCCAGCGTGGAGGATTTGATCGGAGCGGTCAATACCGCCCGGTCCATCCCGAGCGTGTCAACGGTGACCATGAGTTGGGGCGGCAGTGAATTTGAATCGTTTAGCGGAACTGAGTTTTCCAATCAAACGCAGTTGGACGCGTTCTTCACCACGCCCGCCGGACATCAGGGCATCACCTTTCTCGCATCCGCCGGCGATACCGGTGTTTTCCAGGGCGCGCAATGGCCTTCCACTTCCCCTAATGTAGTTTCGGTCGGGGGAACGAGTCTGTTCACCAGTGACAACGCCGGCACCTATGCCGGTGAATCGTCCTGGTCCGGTACCAGTGGTGGATTGAGTTTGTATGAGCCGACCCCGACCTATCAATCGGCCGTGGCGGCGGGGGTCGGCGTTCGGGTTACGCCCGATGTGTCCTACAACGCCGATCCGAACACCGGGTTCGCCGTGTATGATTCGTTGCCCGACCAGGGCTCCGCCGGTTGGCTCGAAGTCGGCGGCACCAGCGCCGGTTCACCGCAGTGGGCGGCGCTCATCGCCATCGCCAATCAGGGCCGGGTTCTATCGGGTAAACCAACGCTCGATGGAGCTGCCGGAACTCTCCCCACGCTTTACAGCCTTTACGGCGCTGCCGGGACGGCGGCTTATTCGTCGCCGTACACCGCCAATTTTAATGACGTGATTGACTCCGCACGCGGTCGATCCCGAGTCAGGGCGGGTGTTGGTTATGATATTCTCACGGGGCTGGGAACTCCGAAGGTCGCTTCGGTCGTCGCAGCCCTTTCCGGAGCGGCGGATACAGGCCCTGGCGGCATCGTCAACCCCGTCGCGCCCGTCACCCTTCCGACGTCCCAGATCACCGGCGCGATGCTGAGTGCGCCGCCTGCCGCCGTGGTCGGTGGTGCGGCCGGCGTGGCTAAAGTACTCGTCACCAACACCGGCGCATCGTTTTCAGGAGCGGTGACGATCACGCTGTATGCCACGACCAAAACATCGCTCGATGCCGGTGCCACTGCGCTCGCAACGCTCACCATTCCCAAGCTCAGTCTGAAATCCGGAGCATCGCGCACTGAAACGGTAAAGTTTACATATCCCACCGGACTGGCGAGCGGCAGTTATTATCTGATCTCATCGACCAATACGACGGGCACGAGCACCACCCCGAGTAACTCGATCGCCTTTACGGCGGTCGACATCACACCGCCGCGCGTCGACCTCGCCGCGTATTTCACGGGCGGTGCGCCGGTGATCGTCAACCCCGGACACGCCACCACCGCCAATGTCGTCGTTCAAAACATCGGCAACGTCACCGCGACAGGCTCTTTCAGTCTGGCACTCTACACCTCATTGGATCTGATCCTGGACCCGACGGATACCTTCCTGACGTCGTTAAACCTGCGGAAAATTTCGCTCGCGCCCGGCCAATCGATGACGCTGCATGTTCGATTCGTGGCGCCGGTGGGATCGTCGGGAGGAACCTATAACCTCATCGCGGCGACGCATGGCGTGACGCAGACTCCCGATTTAAATCTGCTGAATGATGTGGCGGTGACGACCACGGTGTAGGGGTTCATGTAAGCGCTATCGTTCTTTTTAGGAACGGGTCTGCAATAACCTCCGCGTTTGGATTGGGTGCCACAGGTCGCGGTACCCCGAGACCTGTGTCTTTCGGCCGGGCTGC
>JANXVV010000384.1 GCA_025351525.1 Humisphaera sp.
TAAATCCCGCTTCGTGGAAAGCGCGCAGCAACGGCAGGCCGACATACCCCAGGCCGATGACGCACACGCGGGCCGTGCGGGTTTCGATTTTGGCAAGCAATTCTGTGCGCGCGTCCATCCGCGGAGACTCCAAAAAATGCATGCGAATCGGAAAATCCAATCCGGCATCGCCTCGTCCGATTCGCCGAAGTGTGTAATATAGTCGGCCAGGCCGATGCGGGCCAATCGCGGTGCGAAGTATGCCGTGCATGACAGTTGTGGCGACTGCATTTTCGTGGCATGGGCAACCTGCCCATGGCCGTGGCAGTCCACGGCGTTGACCGGTACTCCGGTTAACAAAGCAAGAGCGAAGCGATCTTTCTTCTTCAACCGATAGAAGAGCGCTTCGCTTTGGCTTGAGTCGACCGGAGTACCGATCGACATCGCGGAGTACCACGAACATGGGCAGGATGCCCATGCCACGTAATGCCGCGGAAAGTATCAGGCAATCCGAGATCTCTCACGCGATCTGCGTTTGATTGTTGCCCTCGGACTTTAATAAGGATTTGCATGTGCGGCATTGCAGGCATTCTCGCCGAAAATGAACAGGTGGTGCGAAACGCTCTTCCGGCGATGACCGCCTGCATGACCCATCGCGGCCCCAATGACGAGGGCGAAGCATACCTGCCCTTCGGCGATAAATTCCTGGGCCTCGGCCATCGTCGCCTTTCCATTCTCGATCTCTCCAATGCCGGTCACCAGCCGATGATCCACCCGATCACCGGCGATCAGATCATCTTCAACGGCGAGGTCTATAACTTCAAAGCGCTGCGCGAAGAATTGCTCGCCGCCGGTGAAATTTTTCGCGGTCACAGCGATACCGAAGTGATGCTCCACGCCCTCGCCCGCTGGGGCCCCAAGGCCGTCGAGCGATTCCAGGGGATGTTCGCATTCGCCTTCTTCGATCGGAAAAATCGTCGGCTCATGCTCGCCCGCGATTCGATCGGCATCAAACCGCTCTACGTCGCCATCACCGGCGGCACGGTTCTTTTCGCCAGCGAAGTCCGCGCGATTCTCGCAACCAACCTGGTGGATCGCCAACTTGACCCGCGCGGTATCGCGGGTCTGTTAGCCTACGGCGCGGTACAACAACCGGTGACGATCTTTAAAAGTATTTCGCTTTTCCCACCGGGGTGTTATCAGATTTTCGAATCCACCGGCGCGACTGCCGGGCCCACGCGATTTTGGGATTACCCCGCCGTGAAATCGTCGGCTCCCGAAGCGGAGGTGATCGAGTCCCTGCGCGATACGCTGGACGCCGCCGTGCGCGATCACCTGGTGGCTGATGTGCCCGTCGGCATCTTTCTGTCGTCGGGCCTGGACAGCACGATCCTCGCGGGATTGGCGGCCAGACATACGCCGCATCTGCGCAGTTTCACCGTCGGTTTCACCGACCAGCCGGACATGAGCGAGCAGGCCCTGGCGACTGAGACGGCAAAACTGTTTGGGTTGGAACACACCAATATCGACCTGAGTGCCGGCGATGCGGAAACTGCCGCCGGGCAATGGCTTCAGTCGCTCGATCAGCCGTCGATGGATGGTCTGAATGTTTTTGTGATTTCGCAAGCCGTCCGAAAGCAGGGGATCACCGTCGCCATTTCAGGGCAGGGCGGCGATGAACTTTTTTGCGGTTATCCCAGTTTCCGCGATGTGCCCAGGCTGCATCGATGGATGGGCAAAATCGGTTGGATGCCGCACTGGATGCGAACCACTGCGGGCGGCATTGCGGGGCTCGGCAGATCGCCGGCGGTGCGAGACAAATTGAAGGATATGCTGCGCACAGATGGCAGTGTGCTGGAGTTGGCCTTGCAGCGACGTCGCGCGATGTCGGATCAGCAGATCGCGGCGCTCGGGCTGGACGCGGGATCGCTCGGCTTGGCCCCGAGCTTCCAACCGCGCGAGGCGCTGCCGATGTTCGATCGGAATCTCGACGAAATTGCCGCCATCTCGCAGATCGAATCGCGCTACTACCAGGGGAACATGCTGCTGCGCGACGGCGACACCAACGGCATGGCCCACAGCCTGGAAATTCGCGTGCCGCTGCTCGATCAGCGGCTGCTCGATCTGGCCTATGCGCTGCCCGGCAGCGTGCGGCAACCGCCGCACACTCAGAACAAACATCTCCTTCGCCTGGCGTTCGCCCCTCTGCTGCGACCGGCACTGATGGTCCAGAAAAAGCGAGGATTTACGCTCCCGATCCGCCGTTGGATGCTCGGCCCGCTGCGCGAGCGGTGCGAGTCGGCGCTGGCAGATCTGAAGTCTGTCGGCATACTTAAACCGCAGGGGGTGGATGCGGTATGGCAGGCCTTTTTGCGCGATCCCGAATCCCCGATCTGGTCGCGCGCCTTCACACTCGTCGTGCTGGGGAGCTACCTGCGACAGACGAAGAGCTTGTAAGTTTACAGGTGGCATGGGCGAGACGCCCATGTCACCTCAAAACTCAGGCACTCTCGACAATTTCGCCATACAGCTTCTTCCATCGCTCGGCGATCTTCATCCAGTCGTAATTCTCCCAGACGAATGGCCGGGCTTTTTCCTGGGCGGACCGGCGCAAATCCGCATCTCCCATCCATCGCAGCATTTCCAAGGCGAGCGGTTCCACCTGCGTCGGCACCACGCCGCCCACACCGGCGGCTTTAACTTCCGCCTGAAGGTTGACTTGATCGGACACAATCACCGGTGTGCCGGCGGCCAACGATTCAATGACGACATTGCCGAAGTTTTCCTGATAGCTCGGCAGCACAAAGAGCTTCGCCTCGGCGAGCAGGGCAATTCGTTGAACGCCGGTGACCATGCCGGTGAAGAGCACGCGATCCATCATGCCATGCCGCACGGCCATGCCTTCGACCTGCGCGCGGTAGCCGTCGGAATCCGGCCCGGCGATCACGAGCGTTGCGCCGCTCATTTTCACGTCATTCGCGATTTGCGCAAACGCCGGGACCAGCAGATCCAATCCCTTTTTCGGATGTAGGCGGCTGAGGAACAGTACGATGGGCCGGTCGCCCAGTCGGGGGTACTGCGAGCGGAAAGTGCCGGGTGACGGCAGCTCGCCGAACTCATGTAAATCCACTCCGTTGGGTGCGACGATCGACTTGGATTTCAGCTTCAGTGCCCCGACCAGATCGCGCTCCGTGCCGGTCGTGAAATGCAGCCCGGCGGCGAGATTCAGATTGCGGCGCACGCGCCAGGCAAGCAGGATTTTTTTAATCCATCGGCTCTGCTGAAGGCTCCATGGGTCGAGCATTCCGCAGGGGCGGATAAGGTAGGGAACTTTGTGTCGCTGCGCGGCTTTTGCGGCCTGATGCTGAATCTCCTCCCACATCGCATGGATGTGAACTACATCGGCGGCGGCGACGGATCGATCCGCCGCGCCCGCCAGATCGGGATGTCGGCCAAGCTTCCCTTTCGTCGGCCCGATCTGCAGAACACCGATCCCTTGCCGCTGCAGTGATTCCACAACGCCCGTCTCAGGCGCGTTCTGATAGACGCTCAGAACGGAGACCTGCAGCCCGCATTTCGCCTCCGCCAAAGCCAATCCCAGCAGCGCCGTGGTGGGCCCGCCCGAGTTGCGATCGAGACTGGAGATGACGTGCAAAACGCGCATCGAAGCATTATCGGCGCGGAAGGCTCGATTGAAAAGCGGTTGGTTTGGCAGTTGAATCAAAGGCGAGAGTGACACCTACGCCGGCATCTTCGCAGCATGGGCTGGTAGACCATGCCACGAAAATGCAGTCGCCTAAAACGTCATGCACCGGAATCAAAGATTGAATCCAGCGGCCTGCCGCGCCATCGCCGGGTATCGAGAGTCTCCCGAAGATAACGGCCACTGATGATCTGATCGGCCCGATAAGCCATCAGTCCGAGCGTGTGTTTGAAATTCACTTCGCAGTATTGCGGCGACCGTCGGCTGAGCCACGCGATCTCCGCGGCGTACTTCGCCTGCCATTGATCGGACGAACCCTTGGCCTCGCCGTGTTGCCGGAACCCGGCCTGGTAGTGCGGGATGTGGCCCCAGATCGACCCGGCATCGAACATCCGGCAAAAGAGTTCGGTGTCCATCACGCAATGCAGGGACAGATCGAGCCCGCCTACTTTTTCATACAAACATCTCCGAAAAAAACACGTTTGCTGAATGGTGTGATGGATGCCCCATCGCGCGCACGCGGCACTCTCTCCTGGGATGCGATGAGCCGAAATCAGCCGAGATCGATCGTCCATCCTCACGTGGTAACCGGTCACCGCATCCCATTCCGGATGGGCCTCCAACGCCGCGTGAACTCGTTCCAACGCTCCCGGCAACAGCACATCGTCGGAATTGAGCCACAGCAAGTAGTCGCCCGCGGCGCGGGAAAAACCCTTGTGGATCGCATCGGATTGCCCGCCGTCTTTTTCGGAAACCCAGTGGTTTATGTGATCGGCATGGCGGCGAATGATCTCCACTGACCCATCCGTGCTGCCCCCGTCGAAAACGAAAAACTCGTGAACGTACTTCGACTGGTCAATCACCGAGCGCAGCGTTTCGTCGAGAAACGCCGCCTGGTTGTAACTCGGCGTGACGATGGTAAGACGCACGGGCATGTTCGGAAGCCTATTTCACTGGGTTACGATTAGCGGAAAAATGCTTGGCCGCAAAGGCGCAAAGATCGCAAAGGGGGGACGCAGAGAAAAATGGATGAATTGAATAAGAGCATGTTTAAAAACACAGCGGAGGCTGTCGTAGCATGGGCTACCAGCCCATGTTTTTGTATTTGAAAAAGAAGATCATGGGCTGGTAGCCTATGCCACGCCAAACCCAGCCGTGTTCCTAAACATGCTCTAAGAGAAGAATTTGAACCACCGAGACCACGGAGACGCGCTTTGTTTTCCAGCACGGTTGAAGCATCGGGCGCGTCTCTGTGGTCTCTGTGGTAATCCTCTTTCTTCTTTGCGTTTTCCATTGCGCTCTTTGAGACTTTGCGGCTGCCTTTTTTTCGCCTGTCAACCGCGCGCCTCCGCCGATGCAGTGTTTCGCCAGAGCACCGCCGTCCAGATCGCGCCGGCTCCCGACAGCAGGCCGGCAGTC
>JANXVV010000418.1 GCA_025351525.1 Humisphaera sp.
CGTCAAAGACGCGCCTCGCAAGCGAGACGGCTAAATAATCGGGACGATCTCTTATCCGCTTTGCGTTTGCGGGGGTTTTCCGGTTCAATCGACCCTCATGCCAACCGATCAAGCCACGCTGCCGCTGGAATATGCCGCACCTGCCAATCCCAAACCGGGGTACTTTCGCTGGGTGATTTGCGCTTTGATTTTTCTCGGCACCACCTTGAACTACGCCGACCGTCAGATTCTCAGCTTGCTGGCCCCGGACATTCAGGCGAAGTATCACATAAACGATGCGAGTTTCGGCAAGATCGTCGCGTCCTTCAGTTTCTGCTATGCGGTGGGCCAACTGGTCGCCGGTGGATGGCTCGATACCGTGGGCACGCGCATCGGGTACACGATCGCCGTCGCTGCCTGGAGCATCGCGTCGATGCTGCACGCGTTCGCCAGTTCCGCGCTGGGCTTCGGGGTGGTGAGAGGTTTGCTAGGCGTGACCGAATCGCCGGCGTATCCCGCTGCCACCAAAATTCTCGCCGAATGGTTTCCTCGGCGGGAGAGGGCGCTCGGGATGGGGATCGTCAATGCCGGCAGCAACTTGGGCGCGCTGTTGGTTCCGGCGTTGATTCCGATGATCGTGCTGCATTTCGGCCTGAACGCCGCGTTTTTGCTGACGGGCGGCAGCGGACTGATTTTTCTGATCCTGTGGATTCCCCTCTACCGTCGCCCGCAGGAACACCCTCGTCTATCGGCGGGCGAACTCGCGCACATTCAAAGCGACGCCGCAGAACCCACCACGAAAGTGCCGTGGGCTTCCCTGTTTCGCTACCGGCAGACCTGGGCGTTTGTCGTCAGTAAATTTGTCACGGATTCGATCTGGGCGTTCTTCATTTTTTTCTCCGCGAAGTTTCTCAACAAGCGATTCTCCCTGGATTTGAAGCACATCGGCCCGCCGGTCGTCGTGATTTATATGTTGGCGGATGTCGGAAGTATCGGCGGCGGTTGGATTTCATCGCACCTGCTCCGCCGTGGATGGACCGTCAATCATGCGCGCAAAACCGCGTTGATGATTTGCGCGTTGTGCGTGTTGCCGGTCGGTTTTGTCACGGTCGTCCCCGGTCTCTGGACGGCGGTCTTTCTGATCGGCCTGGCGATGGCGGCTCATCAGGGTTTCTCCGCCAACCAATACACGCTGTGTTCCGACATGTTCCCCCGGCGGGCGGTCGGTTCCATCGCGGGCATGGGCGGAAGCGCCGGGTATTTCGGGGCAACCATCCTCTCGGTCTTCACCGGTTATCTGCTGCAATGGAGCGGTGGAAATTATACCATCCCCTTCGTCATGGCTTCACTGGCATACCTGGCCGCCTTCGGGATCATTCACCTTTTCGCCCCTCATCTGGAGCCTGCGAAAATAGATGATGTTCCGGAAAGCGGGTTTCCGGTCATCATGCCTGCGGCGAAATGATCGTGCGTAATCATGTGCCGTTTATCATCCTCATCTGATTCCCCTCGTAAAATGAAGAATCGTCTCCATTGTTAAACACGATCGGCGAATGAGAGAGCTTTGCCATATCGAAACGGTTCGATAGTTCGTCGAGCGTCGCGGAATCGCCAATGCCCGGCACTCCGCACCAGCGCCCAAGAAGAGCCAACATTCTTTCTTTGGAAATGCCCAATCGGCGATAGTAGCTCACTCTCGTGTCGCCGTGCCGCTTGGCGAGTCGACGGCCATCCGATCCGATGACCAACGGCAGATGCCGATAAATCGGAATGCGCGACGACCACCCGAGCGCGCGATACAGGATAATTTGCCTTGGAGTCGAGTCGATCAGATCATCGCCGCGCACGACCTGCGTGATCCCCATCGCGGCATCATCCACCACCACCGCCAGTTGATAGGCGGCCACGCCATCCGCCTTGGCGATGACGAAATCGCCGAGATCCTTCGCCGCATCCGATCGTTGGGGACCGCGAAATTCATCCGTCCATGTGATGATTTCGTCAGGCACTCGAAACCGAATCGCCGGCTCGCGACCGCACGCCTGCCTTGCCGCTTCGATGGATGGGAAACGGTTCCGGCATGTGCCGGGATACACCGCCGCCCCATCCTCCGCGTGCGGGGCGCTGGCGGCTCGATCCACCTCTTTTCGGCTGCACACGCACGGATACGCACATCCGTCGGCGATCAGTTTTTCCACGGCAAGCCGATATTCACCTTGCCGGGGCGATTGATAGATCGGCCCTTCATCCCAATCCAGCCCAAGCCATTGCAAATCTTCGATCGCCTGCTGATCCGCGCCTAATTTGATGCGCGGGCCATCGAGATCTTCGATGCGGAGCAGGATTTTCCAACCTTGCTGCCGGGCAAGCAGCCAGTTGATTAAAAAGGTGCGCGCGTTGCCGAGATGCAATGCGCCGGTCGGCGAAGGGGCAAGGCGGGTTTTCATGGAAAGAGGAGGTTCAATTCTTCAATGCCCCGCCGGTGGCATCATAGTGCAACGAGCGAATGATGTGCTCGATGAACTCGCGATCCTGCCGATAATGATCCAGAGCGAGTCCTGAAAAATTCAATTCGTCCACGTCGAAGCCATCGTCTTTCGGAACGAAGACCAGGATCGACCAGTCGACGCGGTCGACATGCTCGGTCACCCCATGATCGCGCACAACGGCCAAATTTCGCAGCACCTCGCGCCGCTCCATCTTCTTAGCCGGTCCACCGATGGACTTCGACGGCACGACCTCCAGATTGTCCGGTTGGGTGGCCGCCTGCTCGCGCGCGGATTTTTCCATGGCCAACAGGGCAGTGGTCTTCATCAGCGCGCCTTGTGCATGAAGTTGAATGCGAACGTCGCCGTGAGGGGTTTCGCCTTCAAGCCAGGTTCCGCTTCCCTCGGAGTTGATTTTCCAGGAAGGCGGCACTTCCAGCGTCAGCGGGAAAGAACCCAGCACAATCTCCTTGCGCTTTGCATCCAACAATTGCTGAGTGCTGGGACGGGTCGGCGCCGTTGCCGTCGTGGGGTGCGTCGGTGGAATAGGCAATGGCAGTGCCGTGTCGCGCTTGTCGTCGCACCCGGAAAAAATACCGAGGCCCGCGACGGCAAGGGCGAGTGCCGCCAACCAGACCCCGTGTTGGGGCGCGAACCATTTGCGACAAAGTGAACACCGATCCATGAGCAACTCCTGCCTGCGCGCCCATTCGGCGCATGATGATTTAAAGCCCGCATCTTATATCGGGTGAACAGGCTCGCCAATCGGAGTTGTCAGAAATTCAGGGGAGTTTTTTAAACGTAATGCCGTGGCATGGGGCGCGCGCGTTTTAAAAAGAGCATCGCCATCGGCGCGAGTAGGGAGAATCCCGTCGGTTCCGGAACGGTCGTGCCCACGATTGGAATGACGGGCCCCGGCGCGGCGGCAACGGATGTGCGAAAGAAGAGCGGCTGTTGTGGAGACAAGGGTTGAAACGCCCCACCGTCGATCGGGTCACCCACCGTCAACCGCAGGTTTTGAATGCCGTGCGTGCCGGAGAGTGTCAACTTCGCGTCGAAGGCGGCAGCATCCAACCCACTCATCACAAAACCATCCGTCGAATTCCGATAAGAATAGTGACCCGTCAACGTATCCGTTTTACGGACGAACTTAAATTTTCCCACGTCATCACTCAGTGTCATCTGCGAAGACGGCGGCAAGCCGGTCACCGATACCGTCCCGGAGGCACGATCGCGATCGCTGCCTCCCGAAATAAAGAGTATCGACAGCGCATTCCGAGTGGTGTCCCAATAAAGGCAAACCGTGTCGGTGCCCTTCTGCACCCCGAACGCCGGATGCCCGGCGTGCGAGCTATAGTTGTAATAATCCGAAGCCTTCATGGCTGAAGAGAGCGGCACGATCGGCCGATAGTTCGTGCCATCCTGCGAGTATTGCAAAATGGGAGCCGCCGAAACGACGGAGACTGCAAGAACCAGTGACACGCACAGTGACGCCAAACCCAAACGCGCGATACCCCGCAGCCGTCGCACTGTGTTTGATGGAATGACTTGATGCACGGGTTCCCGCTCCAATCCAACTGTTTTTTCAGGAAAGGCGTGGAAATGTGTCGCACGCCCATCACCCTACCCCACAGTGTCGGAATTTCGGCAAGACCACTTCAATTGCAAATGAGAATAAAATGTATAGGATTCAATTTTACAGGTAATTGTTCAACCTAAACGATTGTAGGGGATTACACGGAGATCAATATGGGACGACCGCGCAACGGCAGTGAATTAACCATTTCCCAACTGGAATCCCTGCTCCAGTCCCGGCGAACGCAAGTCGATCTTTTGACCCTCGACAGGGATAAAATCCGCAAGCAGTTGGCGATCGTCGATGAAAAGATCAGAAAGCTGGGTGGGGTTCCGCAGGCGGGAGACGCCGTGGACACAGGCGTAGCATCCCTCACCCCTACCGGACGCGTTCGCAATCCCCATAGCCTTGTGGAAACGATGAAGGAAGTGATCACCCGCACGGGGACGCCGATGAAAGTGGTCGACATTGTGAAAGCGGTCATCGAGTCCGGTTACCGCTCCAACAGCACCACCTTTCGAGCCATCGTCAACCAAACCCTGATCAAAGAGCGGAAGAATTTCGTTCAAACCGCCCGCGCGACGTATGACGTGAAAAAGTAAGGGCATCAGTGGTTCGATGCCTGACCTGATCTATCACTTTCATAGCCTTGGGCGGAATCCCCGGGGCTGCCGCCCACGCCCATCATTTAAAAGGACATCATGCCTAACGACATCAACATCACGGTCACCGATCGCGCAGGCCGTCAGTGTGCGAGTTCCGGGTCGAAGTGGGAGCCCAGGATGGGTTACTCGCGGGCGGTGCGGAGCGGGAATTTCATCGCAGTCACCGGCACGGTCGGCGTCAATGCCGACGGAACCTACGCCAAGTCGATGGGCGAGCAAACCCGTCGTTCGCTGGCGATTATCCAAGCGGCGATCGAAGCGCTCGGCGGCCAGTTAAAGCACGTCATCCGCACGCGCATGTATGTGACGGATGTCAGCAAATGGGAAGAGGTCGCCGCAGCGCACGGCGAGATGTTCGGGGAGATTCGCCCGGCGACCACCATCGTCGAAGTCGCCAGGCTGATCGACGGGGATGCGGTGATTGAGATTGAGGCAGACGCGATTGTAGGATGAGTGAAAAGTTACCAGTGGGAGAAGTGGTAAGTTGCCAGCGAAAGTGAAGACTTTGTATTTCGCTAACAACTAACCACTTCTTCCACTAACCACTTCTTCAAAACATCTTCAACTGATCCCTCTCAAAACTAAACTTGCTCTGCGGCTGGTCGATCGGAATCTTATATTCCCCGCTCCAACAAGCCGTGCAGTAATGCTTCTTCGATTTGTCCATGCACGCCAACATCCCATCCAGCGACAGATAGGCCAAGCTGTCGACTTCCAGAAAATCCTTGATCTCATCGACCGTGCGGTTGTGGGCGATCAGTTCTTCGCTCGTCGGGAAATCGATGCCGTAAAAGCAGGGATGGCGAATCGGGGGGCATGACACGCGGAGATGAATTTCCTTCGCGCCTGCATGGCGAAGCGCGAGCATTTTTGAGCGGGTCGTCGTGCCGCGAACCACCGAATCCTCGACGATGATGATCCGCTTGTCCTTCACCACTTCGGGGATGATGTTCAGTTTCATCGCCACCGCCCGGTCGCGCTGGCCCTGATTCGGAAGGATGAACGTGCGGCCCACAAACCGATTCGGGACGATCCCCTCTTCAAACTGTATCCCCGACTCCATCGAGTAACCCAGAGCCGCCGACCTGCCGGAATCGGGCATCGGCATGATGTAGTCGGCCTTCACGCCCGCCTCGCGCGCCAGTTGGCGACCGAATTCCTTGCGGATGGTGTGAACGTTCTGACCGAAGATTTTGCTGGCCGGGTTGGCGAAGTAGACGTGCTCGAACACGCAGTGCGCCTGCTCCTCGGCCGGCGGCGCGAACGTGCGGCTGCTGATGCCGGCATCGCTGATCGTCACAATCTCACCCGGTTCCACATCGCGCAGGTAGGTCGCGCCGATCGCGTCAAACGCGCACGTCTCACTCGCCACACACCACAAACCCTGCGCGGTTTTGCCGATCGCCAGTGGTCGAATCCCCCACGGATCACGGCAGGCCTCGATCCGATCCGGAAACAAAAACAGCAAACTAAACGCACCCTGTAAATGCTTCAAAACGTGTGTGAGAGGATCGTGCTTCTGGGCGTGGGTCGGTTTGGCCAGCAGATGGACGATGATTTCCGTGTCGGTGGTGCTTTGGAAAATATGCCCGTACTCTTCGTATTGTTGACGAAGGAGTTGGGCATTGATGAGATTGCCGTTATGCGCCACCGCGACGGGTCCAAGGCGATACTGGCGGAGCAGCGGCTGGGCATTGCAAAGTTTGCTGGAACCCGTGGTCGAGTATCGGACGTGCCCGATCGCCGCCATGCCGACCAGTTCTTCGCGCAAAAGTCGCGGGGTAAACACCTGGCTGACCAATCCCATGCCCATATGGCCGTTGAGTTGCCTGCCGTCAGAAACCGCAATGCCCGCAGATTCCTGGCCGCGATGTTGTTGGGCGAACAAGCCTTGATAGCAGATTTGGGAGGCCTCCGGCGTACCCCAGATGCCGAAGAGGCCACATTTTTCTTTTTTTTCGTATTCGTCGAGCGAGTCATTCATGGGGTTCAACCGGGGTTGAAAGTGGCGTCTGAACAAGGTTCAAATTACGTTAAGCCGGAACGAATCCACCATAGTGACCGCACGCGATGGGGTCAACCAACTTAGAATTCCAATCCGATCAAGCAACCGCGAGCGTAATATCTTAATTGTAGCCCAGTCTTCCAATCTGCAACTCGGAAGCAGGTCTGAAATCAGTGCTACGAACCGAACCACTACGGCGTTCTGACGTGGCTACTGCACTCGTCCGACATCAGTACAAACCGAACTCTTGGCAGCAAGATGCCCAAACTAACTTTTAAATTGCATTGTTTGCAGATATAGGGTATACTGGCTCAACCTGATAACGTAGATCGGTCAGGAATACCCTGATGAAATTCTAATAATACAGAACGTGCCTTATGCCGATAATGAGGATGCGGCCCGGCATGGAATTTTGGATCGCCGTACAGGTTTCGTTGGTGTATAATAAAGTTCATCCCATGGGGTGAATGTGAAAAATCGATTGAAGGTACGGTGTTTGCCATGAGGGTTGCGACGAGTGTGTCGTGATACGTCTTTAAGAGTTTCAGTCGAATTTTTGCACGCGGAAGTGAGATGAATGAACGGTTTTAGCATCATCATCCCGGCCCACAACGAAGCAGGTTGCATTAAAGCAACCCTGCGGTCGATTCTCGATAGCCGGATCGACCGCACGCTTCAAATTATTGTCGTGGCCAATGGTTGCACGGATGACACCGCTGCCCGCGCACGGGCGGTGGACGGTCCGATTCAAGTCATCGAATCTCCCATCGGCAGTAAGACTCATGCTTTGAATTTGGGTGATCGAGCCGCCCGATTTTTCCCCCGCGCCTATGTGGATGCGGATATTCAATTGAGTACGAACGCACTGCAAAACGTTGCCGATGCGTTCAACGATCCGCATTGTCGTATTGCCGCCCCGACTGCCGATCATGCCTATTGTGGCCATAACCCATTTCTTGCCGGTTACTATCAGCTTTGGCGATCCCTGCCCTACGTTCGCAATGCCATCATGGGCAGTGGTTTTTATGCCATCGACAGCACTCTTCGCGCGCGGTTCAATGAATTTCCCGCCATCACCGCCGATGACAAATTCATCCGAAATCTCACCCGTCCTGAAGAGCGCCGCGTCGTCGAGAATTGCCAGGCGCTGGTCAACATGCCGAAGACTTTCGCGGACCTGTTAAAAGTGAAAACGCGGTGGACCTATGGCAACCTGGAACTCTCACTCGCCCGTCCGGATTTGAACGTGAATGACCGCGACCACTACAAGGGCGTGTTGTCCCATCTGCTTGCCAGACCGCGGCTATGGCCGCATATTCCGGCATTCGTGTTTGTCTACCTCTACACGCGCAACGCTGCCCGCAAGCGTTTGGCAACGAGACAAGTAATCTGGGAGCGCGATGACAGTTCCCGCGATCTTCCTCGCGAGACCCGCCCCGCTGCCTGAACTTTTTCACTCACCCATGGACGGCATTCTCGTCCTCGACAAACCAGTCGGCATCTCATCCGCCCGGGCCGTTGCGCAGATCAAACGACTGCTCCCGCGCGGCACCAAGATCGGTCACGCCGGCACGCTCGATCCCTTTGCCACCGGTGTACTCCTCCTGCTGATCGGCAAATCCACCAAACTCTGCGAAAAGTTGATGGATGAGCCTAAGCAATATCAAACGACCGTAAAACTCGGAGCCACCAGCCCGACCGATGATCCTGAAGCCCCTGAAGAACTTCGCTCGATTGTAAACCCGCCGCATATCGATCAGGTGGACGATGCGCTCAAAGCGTTCACCGGTTCGATTCGACAGCGACCGCCTGCTTTCAGCGCGATGAAGATCAACGGCCAGCGCGCCTACGACCTGGCCCGCGCGGGCCGTGAAGTGCGAATCCAGCCGCGCACTGTGCAGGTCTACGCGATCAAACGGCTGAACTATGAATGGCCGTTCCTGTCGCTCTGCATCGACTGTGGCCGGGGAACCTACATTCGCGCCATCGCACGCGATCTGGGCGAGGCGCTGGAGGTCGGGGGGTATTTGACCGCCCTGCGGCGTACGCGGGTGGGGCCATTCACTGTGAATGATGCGATCACCATAGAACAGGCGGCGCAGATCGACCTGGTGAGTGTCCTGAAGTTGTACCCGCTGCAATAACGTGATTGCAGCCTGTACGGTCCACGTCCGCCAAATATCCACCCATAAAGAAACCCCTGTAAAAACAGGGGTTTCCATGGTCGACGGTCAGTCTGCAGAGTCTACCGTTACCGGTAAAATTCGATGATCAGATTCATGTTCACCTCAAACGGCACGTCTTCCGGATTCGGGGCCTGCGTGACCTTGGCCGTCAACTGAGCCGGATTCCATTCCAGCCAGGCGGGCACGTTATGACCGGCGTTCTGCTCCATGTTGTCGCGGATCACCTTGTGGAATTTTTCCTTGAAGGTGATCACATCGCCCGGTTCGCACAAATAGCTGGCAATGTCGGTCTTGCGGCCATTCACGCTCACATGCCCGTGCGCCACGATCTGCCGTGTCGCCCAGATCGTGCGACCCACACCGAGACGACGGCAGACGTTGTCCAGACGCACTTCCAGAATCTGCATCATGGAATTGGCGGTGTTGCCCTTCGACTTCTTGGCCATGTCCATGTAACGACGGAACTGCTTTTCCATCACGCCGTAATGGAAGCGGAGCTTTTGCTTTTCGCAGAGACGGACACCGTACTCGGTATTGCGACGGCCACGGTAGCCGTGCATTCCGGGGAGGGTGAGTTCCTTGCCGGTGTGCTTTTGAATGTCGGCGATCGGAACGCCAACGCGACGGGAGAGGCGGACCTTTGGCCCGGTGTAACGACCCATGAGACAACTGCTTTCCACGAGCCATGTGGGCCCGCTCAAAACATGCGCGGCGGATTCAAATCTGAACCCGACTGACACGCGTTCACGGCCCGCATGGTTTTGAGGCATGGGGACCGGTTTCTCCAATCGGAATCCAGTGATTCACGCCGGAGGGTCGGTCAGTGTAGGGAATGGGCGAACAATTACAAGGCACGCGGGGAGTGGAACGGTCGGGAAATCGCATTTCCGGTCCCCTCCCCCCATGTACCGGGACAAGGAAACCGGAATTTTCAGATACGATGCCTCCGCCCCGGGGTGGCCTCCCACGCAAGTCGTCGTTAGAATCTTCCGAATGACGGCGGATGTCGAAAACGGAACTCTGAACGATTGCGATTCCGCAGAGTTGCTCGGTCAGGCCGGTACGAAGGCCGTCAGATTACTCGAACAATTGATGACCGAGCAAGTGCAGATCGAACAGACTTCGCTGCGCGTCAGCGACGAAGCGATGAATCATTGCCGTGTCGCAATGGCGCAGACCATCGCGGCGTTGCGGCTGACGATTCAAACTCTGCGAGACGCCGCCGACAAACCCATTCAGTAAAGAAACGAGCCAGCATGTCACGCAATCCGATTCCACCGCGAGTTCCCCCTAAAGGTGCGATTCCCGCCAAGCCGCCGGCACCACGCGCGGTTCCCCTTCCTCGGCCCATCGCCGCGCCCGCCTTACCGGTGGTGGCCGATCCATCCCCTACCGAAACTTCATCGGTTCCGCCGCAACCCATCGGCGCAAAATCGGAAGTGGTGGCCCGCGCCGCCAGCTACTACCGCACGACCCGCTATATCATGGCACTGTTGCTGCTGGGGATGGGGGGATGGTTCGGCTACGACGGCTTCAAGGGATGGCCGGCGGAGAATGTCACCATCGTCGACCTGAATCGGCAACTGGATGCCGCCAAACTCATCCACGATTCAGAGACGGCGGATAAAATCAATCTCAACCCGGTCACTCACAAAGCCCTTCACAGCGACACCGATCTGCTGATCCAAAAAGCGCTGGCATTCGCACTGCCGCTCGGAAGCCTGTTGATGTTGTGTTGGGCCTTATACAACTCGCGCGGCGAGTATCGCCTGACCGGCACAACCCTATCCGTACCGGGTCATCGGGCCGTGCAATTCGCGGACATTGCAGCGCTCGATAAGCAACTCTGGGATCGTAAGGGAATTGCGTATGTGACGTATAAGGGAACGTCGGGCAGTGGGCGGGTGCGGTTGGACGATTTCATTTACGAGCGGGAACCGACGGATGAAATTTACGAGCGGATCGCCGCGTACCTCGCGGGAGAGAGGGCGGAAGTGAGTCCAGAGGAAGTCACCTGAACACATGATCGGAGCATTGAATTGCAAAGCAGCCCAATGCTGCAAACCACATGGCTAAGGAACCGGCCCGCAATCACTTCCACGCCTGGTGTGGGCGCCACAGGTCGCGGTACTCCGAGACCTGTGCTTGTTCGGTGGTCACAAGACACTGGTCTCGGAGTACCGCGAC
>JANXVV010000523.1 GCA_025351525.1 Humisphaera sp.
GGCCGCGTGAGCCGGCCAACACCTTGTGCCCTTGGACGGCAGGCTGAACCGAGATCCAACGCCGGTACGCGATCCGCGAGGTTCATTTTCGGAGCAGACCTGTGCCGGCTTGGCCGAAAGACACAGGTCTCGGAGTACCGCAACCTGAGGCACCCCGCACCGTTGAAAACCGGGAAGTTATTTGCGACCCGTTCTTAAGAAGAAAATTCGATTGAATCACAGAGACCACAGAGACGCGCTTGGAGTAAGAGCACGTCTCCGTACTACAATCGATCAAAATCTTTTCGCCGAGAAAAGATAGCAACCGCGAAGTCGCGAAAGCGCGAAGTCGAACGCGATGAAATCATAATGATTTTTTTCGCGTTCGACTTCGTGCTTTCGCGGTTCCCCTTGCCTTGGCTGTGGCCCAGCTGCTATGGGGTGTCTGCGGTTCAATTGTTTTTTAGTGAATGCTCGGAAACGGAATTTGGCCGCGACCAGCCTTGCGAATGAGCAGTGCCGTTCAAATTGAACACGCGCGCGAATAAGCACCACGGCAACCAACTCGCTTGCCAGAATCGCTTCGACAGGGAATTATAGCGGAATCATGAGCAGTGAAATTCCACCGATGGGAGATGAGGGGGGCCAACCGGCGCCTGGGGATGAATCCGGGCGCGATCCGATGGCTCCGCCGTTGGTGCCTTGCGAATGTGCTTGTCTGCATTGCAGGCGCATGTTTATGAGCGATCTGATGTGGTTCCAACGCGTGGTCGGCGACCCGAGCGGATTTGAAGGCTACTGGATGTGTCCGACCCCCAACTGCGGCGGGGCGGGTTTTGCATTCGACATTTTCCCCGTCGATCCGGAACATCCCGCCAATGCGAATTGGCATGGCGACGATGAGGATGAGGAAGAAACCGACGACGAACACGGGGAAGGGTGGGATCCCACGGAGTCGAAATATCGGGAGATGGACGAGGAAGAAGAGGACGAGGATATGGAAGGGGAGGAATGGAAGTTGGGGCTCGATCCCGGTGAGCGGACGGAACCGGATTGGCTGGTGGAAGCGCGACGCCAGGAAGCGGAGCGGCAAAAAAAATTCGACGAGCCGGATTTGCGGCCGCGGGAAGTCAATTGGACGCCGAGGGAAAATCAGGGACCGGAGGCGTTCAACGGGGACGATATTCCGTTTTGAGGAATTGGATGCTTCGAATAAGGTGGCATGGGCATCTCGCCCATGCATTTCTCCGGCCAAAGAGCATGGGCGAGACGCCCGTGCCACCAAAAATTTACAGGCTTTCAGGATGACGAATGCCAGCGCATCGCTTTGAGGGCACCACATCAGCTCACCGCAATAAGCACCTTCCCCAACGGCCCCTCTTTCAATCGTGCAAAAGCCGCAGGAAGTTGATCGAACTCGAACACGCGGTCGATCAGCGGTTTGGCCCCGGTGTGGTCGAGCGTTTTCAGAATCGCCTGCCATGCCGTGCGGCTTTCGGAAGGGGTGTAGCTGCCGACCGCCACGCCACCGATACGCAGTCGCCGGAAAAAGAGCGATGCGGTGTTGAACTCCGGCACGGGCCCGGCCAATCGACCCACCACGCTCACCCGGCCATCGTTGCCCAGGGTGTCGAGCACTTCTGAAAATAATGCCCCACCGATATTGTCGATGACCAAATCCACCCGACGGCCATTGAGAAACGCCTTCACCTGTTGCCGCCATTGCGGATCGTGGGGATCGAAGGCGGCGGCCGCACCGATTTTTTCAAGTTCGTTGCGTTTACTGGAATCGCGCGATAAGGCGATGACCGTATGTCCCATCGCGCTACCAAGTTGGATGCCTGCGACTCCGACTCCGCCCGAAGCGCCGGTGACCAATACGACCGAGGGTGGAAGATCTCCCCACTGGGTGAGAGCCTGATAAGCCGTCAGGTAGACGAGAGTGGCGCACGCCGATTGATCGAGCGACCAGCCCGGCGGGACCGGCACGAGCGATTCCTGGGGGACCAGAACGTGCTGTGCGAAGGTGCCGGCTCGATTGACGCCGACATCGCTTCGGAGGATGACGTAAGGCTCGCCGCGCACGATGCCGGTGACCTCCGGGCCGAGGTCGCGGGCGATGCCGACGCCATCGCGGCCCAAAATATGCGGCAGCGGTGGTTTGGCCGGGTATTGTCCCTCGGCCAGATAGCGATCCGCCGGATTCAGGGCGGCGAAAACCAGTTCGAGCAATACTTCACCCGCGCCGGGTTTAGGATCGGGGATTTCCGCCAGCCGAAGTGAATCGATGCCGCTGAAGTTGTCGAGAAGCCATGCTTTCATAGGATCAATGGTAGGTCATTCCCAATGGGTTGCGCCGATTTCACCGCCGCCACCGCATAAAACGGCCTTCCCTCGCGGCGATACTTCCGCTCGAAGTTAGTGCCGACAAATTCCCCATCTGACGCTGAACCGGGACGGTTGTAATCGACCACTTGCAAATTTGATCCTCGCACCGCCGGCTCGATATTTTCCTCGAAGTAGCCCTGGTGATCCGTGACCACCTGCAGCCGACCGCCCGGTTTCAGCACGCGCTCGGCGAGCGGCATGAACTTCGCCTGCAGCAATCGCCGCTTGTGATGGCGGGCCTTGGGCCAGGGATCGGGGAAATAGATATGCAGAACCGACAGGCTGTTTTCCGGCACGAATTCCGTCAGAAAAAACCCCGCCTCGGCCCGCACGGCGCGGGCGTTCGTGCAGTGATTGCGGCGAAGGCGATCGCTGGCATAGCGCCAAAACCAGCGAGCCCATTCAATGCCGAAAAAATTGATCTCGGGCCGAGCCTTGGCCTGCTCGGTCAGGAAGGTTCCCTTGCCGCTGCCGATCTCCAATTCGACCGGGTGATCGTTGCCGAACAATTCGGCCCAGTTCAGGGGCTTGGGTAGCTGCTCGACGTCCAAGCCATTCGGCTCGATGATCAATTCGTGGTTGGTCTGCATGGGGAGGGATTGTAGCGGTAGACTTCCGGCGAACCGAACGGACGCATCGAATCCGATTCATATAGCCCGGTGTTTTTTTTCCGATTGCGACGAACCCAAGCCGACGTTAGACAACCCGACTGAACCCGGGGCTATTTTTGCCGCGCCAGTTTTTTCGCCACCTCCGCCAATCGTTGATGCGCCAGTTCGCAGGCGTAATCCACCTCAATCGTCCGACGGTAGTGCTCGATTTTCCGGATCGGGTCCACCTGCATATCCGCCGCCGCCAGAAATGGGCGATGCAGGCGTTCCCAGATCGCCATCACTTCGCCATAGGTTTCGTAGGTGCCCGCTCGCGAGCCTTTGGGCAATTCATCTTCGTGCAGGGTGATGCAATGCAGCGGCAAATCGGCCAACAGAACGTCGATCGACTGCCCGCGCGGCAAGGGTAGCGCGACCTCGGCGGTGGGAACGATCGCCACCGCGCGCCGGCCATCGGCCATCGGATAGACAGCGGCCAGAAAGGTGTCGACGTAGATTTGTTTATCGGCTTGAAGCTGTCGAAGTCGGAGTGCCGGCGCGATCGATCCCCAACCGGCAAGCAGCCATTGCCCTGAGGGTGACTCGGCGAGAAGTCGCTCCGGATCGGGCGAATCGTGCGGCCCCGTCGCCAACAGATCGAGGCGAATGGTTCCCTCCCCACACCGTTGCCGGCGTTGTCGGCGGGCTTCCTGCAACGGCAGGTACAGCCGTGCCAGCGTATCGAAATCGCGGCGTTCCCAAGCGATGACCTCCGCGCGGGACAGAGACAATTCCGCCGCGAGATATTGCATCTCCATCAACTGCCGCTGACCCGTTTCACAGAGCGCTTGAAGCATTCGCGGATTATAGAAGACATCATTTCCCCTACATAGCCCCCGGCACGCCGGGGGAAACGTGGGAAAAACGTAAAACGTAGAGAAGACCGATTTCTCCCTCTTTTTACGTTTTACGTTTTGCGTGTTATCCTCACCCATCAATCCGCTCTCGCAGCGCCCGAAGTGCCGATCGCCATTGTTCGCTGGTACGAGTAGCTTCGTAGCGGAGGATGTCGTTCAGTCCCACAAAATCGCGGTTTTCCAAAGCCAGTTTGATATTTCGCAATTGCGTCGTGAACTCCGCCAGCAGATCGGTGAGACTGATTCGTTCGACGAGGAGTGTCGACAGATCGATCCGAAGCAACTGGGCGGTTTTGAGAACGGATTCCTGTGCGTTTTGCCAGGTGCTGAAACACCCGCTCAGTTTTTCCATCGCTTTGAAAGGGGTGTTCCGCTCCAGCAGTTGCGATGCTTCCAGCCGCAAGCGGTCGGCTTCTTTGAGTTGATCGCCCACCTCGCTCAACGCATCGATCGCCAACTGTTTCGGATCGGCGGTCTCGATGAAAAGCGTGTGCCCGTCCAGCATTTCGCGGCGAACCACACCCATGCGGTTGATGTCCGGCTCGCACCCGTCGATCAACACATGCACCACCAGCCGATTGACCTTTTGCAGATGCGATAACACCTGCCCGACGGTCCGAAGCCCCAGTTGGTCGATAAGCAACGGCTGATGATCCACGGTGACGGACATGCTCTATTTATCGGTCGGATCGCTCGTGGAGCTTGAGAGGGTCCGATAAAAAATTAGTTGCCAGTGGTTAGTTGTCAGGTGCCAGTGAAGAAGAGAATGCATTTCTTCACTGGCAACTAACAACTGGCAACTATTTGCGGCAAATAAATCGTAAACGTCGTTCCCTTCCCCACAACGCTTTCCACTTCGATGCGGCCTTTGTGATGTTCGACAATCTCTTTGCAGATTGACAGGCCGAGACCCGTGCCTTTGGCTTCGCCGCGCTTGGCGGTGCCTTTGGTGGTGAAGAAGGGCTGAAAAATTTTGGGGATCAGTTTTTCGGGAATGCCCGGGCCGGTGTCGATCACTTGCAGGCGGATTTCATGCTGCTCCTCGACGGGGATGGCTTTGATGGTCAGTGAGCCGCCGCGTGCGGCCATTGCATGTCGGGCGTTGATGAGGAGGTTGAGCAGCACCTGTTCAAGTTGCACCGGGTCTGCGTGAACCATCAGGCCGGGTGCGATCTGCACGCGCAATGCCAGGCCATCCTTCTGCGGATCGCGGGCCATCACCAGCAATACTTCATCGACGAGTTTTTGAACGCTTACGTTTTGAAAAGTCGATTCACCGCGCGCCAAGCCGAGCATGGCGGCGCAGATTTTCCCGGCTTTGTCGGCGCTTTGAAATGACTTGGACAATGCCTTGCGAATCAAGTCCATGTCCGGCGTCGCACTTTCCGCGCTGGTCAACGCGTATTGCGAATAGCTGACGATCGGCGTGAGAAGGTTGTTGAACTCATGGGCGATCACGGCGGTAATCGTGCCGATCGTCGCCAACCGCTGCGATTCAAGGAGTTGATCGCGCAGAAAATCGAGCTGATTCTGCATCTGCTCGACGACCGCGGACAAATCGGGGACTTCAATATCAACGACGGACGGTGGGTAGGTGGGTTCACTCACTGTCGGTCGATATCGGTTCGCGACGGGGAGCGGCTTGAAGAGCAATCTTCATCATGCCCTTTGGGATGTTATGGGACGTGGGGAAATGACGAATGACGAAATTCGAATTCACGAATCAATTACGAATTACGAATTACGAAATTCAAACCGACGCGCGTAACGTCTGAGCGACAAATCTCACCTGCGCCTCTTCCAATTCCGGATACACCGGCAGTGCCAGCACCTCACGGCAGGCGCGTTCGCTCTCCGGCAAATCGCCTTCCCGATATCCGAGCGGCGCAAAACATTCCTGCAAATGCAGGGGGACGGGATAATAGATCCCGCTGCCGATTCCCGCATCCGCCAGCTTCTGTTTGACTTGATCCCGGTTCTGCACGCGAACGACATATTGGTTGTAAATGCTCCAATTGCCCTCGAGCATCCCGGGCCGTTTCACCGCCGTTCCCTCGAGCATTTCATCATAGATCGCGGCGTTACGACGGCGGGCTTCGTGCCAGCCATCCAGATACTTCAACTTCACATCCAGCACGGCGGCCTGCAAGGCATCCAGCCGAAACATCCCACCTACAAATTGATGGTAATACGTGTTGCGGTGCCCGGACCCGTGAACGCGGAGCAGTTGGCATCTTTCGTAGAACGCTTCATCGTTGGTGCAGATCGCGCCGGCGTCGCCGAACGCGCCGAGATTTTTCGTCGGATAGAAACTGAGACAACCGGCGAAGCCCTCCGAGCAGGCGGGCTTGCCATGCTGTTTCGCCCCGATCGCCTGGGCGGCGTCCTCGATCACTTTCAGATTGTGATGGCAGGCGATCTCGTTGATCGCCCGCATGTCCGCCATCTGCCCGAACAGGTGAACCGGGATGATCGCTTTGGTCTTCAGCGTGATCTTCGCCGTGATTTTTTTCGGATCGAGGTTGAAGGTATCCGGTTCGATGTCGACGAAAACCGGCACCGCCCCCAGTCGCGACACCACGCCGGCGGTGGCGAAGAAGGTGAAGGATGGGCAAATGACCTCATCGCCTGGCGCGATGCCTAATGCCATCAGCGCGCACAGCAGCGCATCGGTGCCGCTGCCGACGCCCACCGCATATTTCGTCCGGCAATAGGCGGCAAGGTTTTTCTCAAACTTTTCGACGGTGGGCCCGAGCGTGAACGACTGGGCATCGCATATTTCATCGATCGAACGGCGGATTTCGGAACGCAGGGGAAGGTACTGCCCCTTCAGATCGAGCATCGACACTTTCATGGGAGATTTTATTAGTCGGAAACGGGGTGGGATGCAATCGGGATTGAAGGGGCGTTTTTAAAAGCCCCGTTGTGGCACGGGCTTCCAGCCCGTGTTGACGGTCCGAATTCAGGAAGAGCCTGGAAAACAAAATTTTCGTCGAATTTGGCCTTCAACACGGGCTGGAAGCCGGTGCCACATGGGAATTACTCACATATGAATCGCCCGCTTCTCCACCGCCAGCGCGGCTTCCTTCATCGCTTCGGGCAACGTCGGATGGGCATGGAAACTGCGCGCCAGGTCCTCCACGCTTGAAGCAAATTCCATCGCCACCACCGCCTCGGCAATCAGATCGGAGGCGTGCGGGCCGAGGATGTGAACACCGAGCAGGCGATCGGTTTTGGCGTCGCCGATGATTTTGATCAGGCCTTCTCCTTCACCCATCGCGACGGCACGGCCATTGGCGAGGAACTGGAATTTTCCCACGCGAATCTCGCCGCGCTCTTTGCGGGCGTCTTCTTCGGTCAGGCCGACCTGCGCCAATTCCGGGCTGGTGTAGACGACGTTCGGGCAGGCGCGGTAATTGACGTGTCCCGCCTTGCCGGCCAGCATTTCAACGCAGGCCACGCCTTCCTCCTCGGCCTTGTGGGCCAGCATCAGCCCACCGATCACATCGCCGATGGCATGGATGCCGGGGACGGTGGTTTCGTAGGTGTGCGGGTTGACGCGAACAAATCCGCGTTTGTCGATTTCCACGCCGACTTGTTCCAGGCCCAGGCTGGCGGTGAACGGTTTTCGGCCAACGGCAACCAGCACGATATCGCATTCCTCGACCACCGACTGATCCCCTGTCACTCGCGTGACCTGCACTTTATCACCCACCACTTTGGCGGCTTCCGCTTTGGTGCTCAGATAAAATTTGATCCCCTGCTTTTCCAGCATCCGTTGAAATTGCGTCGTCATTTCCCGGTCCATGCCCGGAAGAATTCGGTCGAGGAATTCCAGCACGATCACTTCCGTGCCGAGGCGATTCCAGACGGAGCCCATCTCCAGGCCGATCGCGCCGGCACCGATCACGATCATCCGCTTCGGGGCTTGCGGCAGGGTGAGGGCTTCGGTCGAACTAATGATTCTTTTACCATCGAACGAAAACGATGGAATCTGAATCGGCGCGCTGCCGGTGGCGATCAGCAATTTGCCGGCGGTGAGGGTTTTGGTTCCCTCCGCCGATTTCACTTCCAGCATGCCCGCGCCGGTGATGCGGGCGGCGCCGGGAAAGTACTCGATCTTGTTTTTCTTCATCAGGAAATTGACGCCGTTGACCATCTTCTTCACGACCGCATCTTTGCGGCTGAGCATCTTGGCGAGATCGACTTTGATCTCACCCGTGTTGATGCCGTGATCGGCCAGTTGGTGTTGCGCTTCGCTTAGACGATGGGTCGAGTCGAGCAGGGCTTTGCTGGGGATGCACCCGATGTTGAGGCAGGTGCCGCCCAGGAATTCCTTGTCGACGATGGCGGTTTTCATGCCGAGTTGCGCCGCGCGGATGGCGGCGACGTATCCACCGGGACCGGCACCAATGACGATGAGATCGAATTGAGTTTCGGGCATAGGGAAAAGTTCAGGTTGGTGAATGACATTGTTCACCCTACATAGCCTTCGGCACGCCGGAGGAAACGCCACCCCGGGGGAAACGTTTTGAAACGAAGAAAGCCTTTCGTCCGGTGACGATTTCCCCCGGCATGCCGGGGGCTATGTAGGGTTGGTGATGGTTTATCAAATTTCCAGCATCAGTCGTGCGGGATCTTCCAGGGATTGTTTCACGCGGACGAGGAAACTGATCGATTCACGGCCATCGACCAGGCGATGATCGTAGCTCAACGCCAGATACATCATCGGACGAATCACAACCTTATCGTCGATCGCCACGGGCCGTTTTTGGATCGCGTGCATGCCGAGGATGGCGGCCTGGGGCGGGTTTAGGATCGGCGTACTGAGCAGCGAACCGAACACGCCGCCGTTGGTGATGGTGAAGGTGCCGCCGCTGAGTTCCTCGATCGCCAGTTTGTTATCGCGGACGGCGGTGGCGAGGCGCTTGATCTCAGTTTCAATCCGCCCAAACGACATGTTCTCAATCTTGTGAAGCACCGGCACCGCCAATCCGCGTTCCGTGCTGACGGCGATGCCGAGATTGATGTGCTGATGATAGACGACATCATCGCCTTCGAGATAGGCATTGATGCGGGGGAATTCTTTGAGGGCCATCACGACGGCTCGGGCGAAGAAGCTCATGAAGCCGAGACCCACGCCATGCACTTCCTGGAAGCGCTCTTTGAATTTTGCGCGGAGCGCCATCACTTCGGTCAGATCGACTTCGTTGAAGGTAGTGAGAATGGCGGCGGTCTGCTGGGCCTGTACCAGCCGTTTGGCGATGGTCTGGCGAATCTTCGTCATCTTCACGCGGCGTTCGCCGGCGGCGTCAAAATCTTTGGGTGGGGCGTTGAGCGCGGGGCTCAATTGTTCCGAAGCACCGGCGCCTTTCGGCGGCGAGGCAGGTGGCGCGGGCGGGGCCACTTTCGCCGGCACGACGGCTTCCGGTTTCGGAGTGCCGTTGCCATTTGTTTGACGTTCCTGCACGTAGGCCAGCACAAATTCTTTGGTCAGTCGGCCGCCGGGCGCGGTCTTCAGCATTGCCGCCGGATCGAGCTTGTGTTCCTGCACCAGTACGCGCACGGCCGGGCTGAGATCTTCCGGGGCCATCGGTGCGGCAACGGAGGCCGTGGGCGCAGGCATCGCGGCGGGCGGGGCGATGGCGGCCACTTCACCGGCACCCTCCACCTGCGCGATGGCTTCGCCGATGTTTACCGTGTCGCCCGCTTTTCGCGACAGCCGAATCACCCCGGCGGCGGGGGAGTTCAGATCGACATTCGCCTTATCGGTTTCCAAAAGGCAGATCGGTTCATCTTTGGCAACGGCATCGCCGTCTTTTTTCAGCCATTGAAGGAGGATGGCAGTGGTGACGGATTCACCGAGACGAGGGACTTCTACGGGGGTGGCCATGGGGAATACCTATCTTGTCCCCTCCCCCAGGTACTCCGGGGGGAGGGTTAGGGTGAGGGGTCTTTTTGTCTGAATGGTCGAAACCACTTTGAGATTATACGCTTATATCGCCATCATCGAAAATGTTCATGATTGTATGGTTTTCGGCGGACGAATGCCGCCCCTCACCCTAACCCTCCCCCCGGGGTACCGGGGGGGAGGGGACAGGAAAAAATCCCTATGCCTTTGCGGCGGTGGCTGTCACCAGCACGTTGCCACTCACTGTGTTTTTGGTTTGAAGATCCAGCGCCGCCGTCAGTATCTCCTCGACCTCAATCTCATGCAGCTTGTAAGACCCGGTCGCCGGGCTCGATGCCGCCTCACGGCCCACGTATTTCAGCACCGCCGTCTCCGGAATCATCGTCTGCAACCGATCCTGCATGAACGTCCACGCCCCGCGATTGCGCGGCTCTTCCTGCACCCAGATGATCTCATGGGCATTCGGGTATTTCTTCAAAATCGCCTGGATTTCAGCCTTCGGATAAGGATACAACTGCTCGACGCGGACGATGGCCGTGTCGAGCACCTGATTCTTTTTGCGGGCTCCGTCGAGACTGAAAAAGACTTTGCCGCTGCACAGCAGCAACCGGCTCACGCGCTCGCGGGGTGGGTTCGCCGGGTCATCCAGCACCATCTGAAAGGTTCCCTCTGCCAACTCCTGCAAACTCGATCCTTCCATGCGGAGAATCGACTTCGGCATCATCGCAATCAACGGCTTGCGGAAATTCCGCTTCATCTGCCGTCGCAACAGATGAAAATACTGGCTCGGCACACTGGGAATCACCACCTGCATGTTGTTTTCGGCGCAGAGTGAAAGGAACCGTTCGATGTACGCGTTGGAATGTTCCGGACCCTGGCCTTCATAACCGTGGGGCAGGAGCATGACCAAGCCGCAGAATTTCTGCCATTTGCTTTCGGCACCGGCGATAAATTGATCGATGATCGGCTGGGCACCGTTCACAAAGTCACCGAACTGCGCTTCCCAAATCACCAGATTTCGCGGGTCGGCGGAACTGAATCCATACTCAAACCCCAGCACCGCCAACTCTGATAGCATCGTGTTGACGATGATGAAGTCGGATGATTTCAAACCGGTGGTCTCGGTGAGATTCGCCAGCGGATAATACTTCGCACCGGTGTCGCAATCGTGAACGCTGGCATGGCGATGGCTGAAGGTGCCGCGCTGCACGTCCTGGCCGACGAATCGAATCGGTGTTCCTTCAGTCAACAATGTACCCATCGCCAGCGCCTCGGCGGCGGCCCAATCGAGGGATTTATTGCCGCGATATGCCTCGGCGCGCTCCGCCAAAATGCGCTGTAACTTCGGCAAAGGGGTGATCGTGGCGGGGAGCTTGGAAAGCCCTTCACCGATCTTTTTCAGCATCTCGATCGGCACCGCCGTCTTTGCCGACCAATCGTTGCCGGCCCGCGAGTAACCGTGCCAGGTGCCGCCGAATGCGCGAAAATTAACGCGCGGGCGATTTTCCTTGGCCAGTGCCTGGGCCTTCATCAACCGCTCGTGGATCGTGCTCTTCATCCCCTCAAAATCGGCGGCAGTGATTTTCCCTTCGTCGATCATCTTTTGACTGAACAACTCGCGCACGCGGGTATGCTCCGCGATCTGCTTGTACATCAACGGCTGTGTGAAGGACGGTTCATCGGCTTCATTGTGCCCGTGCCGGCGATAGCACATCAGGTCGATCATCACATCGCAGTGGAAGTGCTGCCGAAACGCCATCGCCATCTTCGCGGCCCATACCACCGCCTGCGGATCGTCGGCGTTTACATGGAAGATCGGGGCTTGAATCGTTTTGGCCACATCGGTCGGGTAGGTGGTGAAGCGCCCCTGCTTGGGCATCGTCGTGAAACCGATCTGATTGTTGATGATGACGTGAATCGTCCCGCCCGTTCGCCAATACGGCATCTCGGACAAAGCCAGCGTTTCAAGCACGATGCCCTGGCCCGTAAACGCCGCGTCCCCATGGATGAGAATGGGGACGACTTTGACGCGCTGATTGTCACCCAGGTAATACTGCTTCGCGCGGACGATCCCCTCGACCACGGGATTCACCAGTTCCAGATGGCTGGGGTTGAAACTGAGGGCGACGTGAACCTTTCGCCCGTTGACCATGCGGTCCTGCGAGTAACCCATGTGGTATTTAACGTCGCCATCCCCTTCATTTTCGATCGGGAGCAGCGTTCCCTCAAATTCGCTCAGGATCGTTTCATACGGCTTATTCAGAACATGGGCCAGCGTGTTCAACCGCCCGCGATGGGCCATGCCGATGACGAATTCATCGACTTCCAACCCGGAACCCTCTTCGACCAACGTGTTGAGCAGGGGGATTAGCGTTTCCCCGCCCTCAACGCTGAATCGCTTGGCGCCTTTGTATTGTTGATGCAGGAATTCTTCAAAACCCTGCACCGCGACCAGTTGAAACAACAGCGCCTTGCATTCTTCCGCGGAACATTTCGGTGCGTTGAGGATGGGCTCCATTCGTTCCTGAAGCCATTCCCGTTGATGTTTGTCGGGGATTTCCATGTACTGTACACCAAGCGTGCCGCAGTAAGTCTGGCGCAGTTTGGCCAGCAGATCGCGGATGGTGCCGTCCACCGGCCCGAGGAATCCCCCGTTGCCACAGGACCGATCGAGATCGTTGATGGACAGGCGGAATTCGGAAAGCTCAAGCAAAGCGTGGGTGGTGCGGTTGCTGCCGAGTGGATCGAGATTGGCCACCAGATGACCGAGCTCGCGATAGGAGTGAACCAGGTCGGCGCTCTCCACCCCTAAACCACCGGGCGGCTCGGTGCCGGCGGGCAGGGCGGTCTGAACGGTGGAAGAGATGGCCCCTCCGCCGCCCGCCTCAAACCCGGCGAAAAATGCCTGCCAGTGCGCTTCCACCGACCGCGGATCGGTCTGGTATTGCTGGTACAGGCGTTCGATGTAATCCGCATTGGAACGATTGATGAAATCCGAGTAATCCATAAAAACGTCGACTCTCGTCGATTCCCGCGTGTGACGACCGACACCCAATCATAGTCCATCATTCGGCTTCGCAACAATCCAAAGGCTTGGCCGAACCCAAGGTGTTTCAGCAAACTCAACCTGAGAGACAGATCCTTAAGCTAACGTCCGCAGCCGAGTCTGCCAAGACCAATTTGCAAAAAATCACTTTACCGCGAACGATTGCTCGAAAAATCCCAAATTGATTGGCGGCAGGGTCCACGCCGCATTTAACATTCTATCGACTTAAGGCGTCGGAAACTTCCAACCCGAAAACAGGGAGGGATAGTTTGCATATTTTTAAGGTAAGTCAAGCCCGCGTTTTGAAGCCTCGCCGCGCAGGGTCATCGCATTCGGCTTTCCGGCAATCGCTTCGCTTGGACCCGCCAAGCGCGCAGGAATCGGGGGAACCGCGAAGCCGCGAAAACACGAAGCTTACGCGAAGGAATTCGGGTACGATTTTACCTTGATGCTATCGTGCGACTTGTTGATTCGATGTCCGGGGGGAGCCACGGAGGACACAGAGGATGGGACAGAGGAAAAATTCAGAGAAAGGAGTGGGA